>JBHLRT010000128.1:5125-5772 GCA_048882305.1 Candidatus Thorarchaeota archaeon | reverse complement strand
GCATGCGGTTGAGCGTAACTTGCCGGGTATCAGAATGCGAGCTGCATTACTCAAAGCAGAATTCTACAAAAACCACCACCAGTTTCGGGATGCTCATGCAATTCTCGTTGATGCCTTAGATATCACAGACTCTCGTGGTGTCGCAAGCTTGAGGAAAAAAATCTCTGAGCAAATTCAAGAACTCAATATCCTTCTACATGATGAGGAGATGGCCTCATGAAGCCGATGGGGACCATCACAAAGTACTACCCGTTCGTCGATGAGGACACCAAATCCATTTTGGACTCTCTCATGGATGAGTCAAGTAGCTACAATGACTTGGTGCTGCGTCTTAGTGAAACCGTTTCCAAGAATGATGTTCCCCTCAATTTGGTCTTTATTGCAGCCGTCCAGGCGTGGTGGACAAGAACAGAAGAATCCATGAAGTTGATTCAGGAGAAATACAAAGATGAACCTTGCATCAGACCTTGGGGATATATCCATTCATCAACTATGAGCGACCAGGTCCGCTCTCATGATTCAGTCGTCGCAGCGATAGACAAAGCGTTGGAGATTTCATTACATGCTTGGATGGAGATAGAGCTTCACTTTCTTCATACGTATTTTCATTATCCTGGTTTTGGTGATGTCCCAAGTTTCTTCGAGCC
>JBHLRT010000128.1:0-5115 GCA_048882305.1 Candidatus Thorarchaeota archaeon | reverse complement strand
CGAGAAAGCAAAAGGTCTGATAAATTCCAATACTCGTTTGGTGTGTTTTCAACCTCTAATCCTTATGTTTGAGGGCCATGCACAGGGGTTGGAAGAAAACAGAAGAGATGGGGTTGCTACCTGCAGAAAAGGTCTGGAACTTGCCAAAATAAATGATGACAAGTTGTACATGTATCTGAACTTCGAATCCATAGCATTTGACTTGATTTATTTCGATATTCAAGAGTCACTCGATTTATTCCAAGAGATGTATGATTTGGCTCAAGACTTGCATGTCCCCTATATGATTGCTGAAGTTCTGTTCGATTCGGCTTTGGCGTTTGAATTTGCTGGTGAGTACGATCTCGCAATCTCAAGTTTTGATGAATCTGTTAAAATCCTTGGTGGCGGTGATACTGTTTGGACGGAGCTTTCAAAGATATATGCCGCATTGGGAGATGGTCAAAAGGCTCTTGAATGGGCTAATCAAGCCTTAGAAGACGCTGGTCAGATTGAGTATGCCAAATTATATCTCAGGAAGGCCTGGGCATTGGCGTTATTGAATAGGGTGGAGGAAGCTGAACGGAATTTAGACACTGCACACTCATTGATATTAAAAACTGGGGTGGAAGCAAGGCTGGGTGTTTACTACCACGTTGCAGGCGTGATTGAGAGTGCAAAGGGTGACTACCAGACTGCACTGGATTTCCTTGAGAAATCACTAGAAATCTTGGACAGATTAACCATAGGTTATCAGACCAAGGTACTAGTTGATTTAGCACGAGTTGAGATATTGATTGCAGAGCGATTAAAAAATAGCAGTCAGAATGTTGCACCAGGGAAATGGCTCACTAATCTTGAAAAGTATGCTACAGATTACAACTTGCCTGGTATCAGAATGCAGGCTGCTCTGCTGAAGTCTGAGTTCTACCACAACAATGGTCAGCTCAAGGATGCTCATGCCATTCTCATAGATGCTCTGACCATCACAGACTCGTTAGGTGTTAAGACTCTCCGAAGAATGATAAATGAGAGAATCCGAGAATTGGGTCGACTTCTAAACAAAGTGGAATCATCATCAAAAGGGACGAGTGAGTAAATCTCAATATCCAGTGACGCAAAATATGTTTATTATAAGATATCATCAGCTATGATACAGTGAGTCTCTATGAGAATGCGAAAATCTAGTCTGGGCTTTACTATAGTCATCATGCTGACGATAATAGGCACTATTGCTGATATTACTCCTGTTTCTGCAACAGTTCCAGAGGACTTACGACTCGTCTATGATTTTGACTCACAGACTCTCGCTGTGAATGTTTCACATTACTCTCCAAGTGTTAAGAACCACTACATCGAAACTATTGAGATACTGAAGAATGATGTTTTTCTTATGAACACGACTTACGAAAACCAGTCAGTCAGTTGGGGTGTTTATGATACATTCAGTGTTTCAGCCGTTGTCGATGACAACCTTACGGTCACTGCTTTTTGTTCAAAAGGATACTCTCTCACGACATGGTTGATTGTAACTTCGGGTACATCTACTAACCCACCTCCCACAGAAACAACCACTGCACCGACCACGGAACCGTCAGACAATGGTGATCCACCAGGAGCGCTATCAGGTTTAGGTCCCGCTGTGGCTGCTAGCGTAGCTGTTGTAATCGTTTTCATCATCATCTTGGGATGGCTCAATCCAGAAAGAGTACCTGACGTGTTCAAGAAACTTGGTTCACGAATCCAATCAGGACTCAGTTGGCTAGGAGACAAACTAAAAGCGACATTCCTGTGGTTGAAAGCAAGTCTTGGCACTGTATATCAACAAATCAAGGCTCGAGTTCCATCAAAATGACTTGAACCACATCTAACCTATGCTTTGAAAGAATTCGATGGTGCGAGAGAAGAGGTCGTCTTTGTATCCCTCGTGGCTCATGATTGCGTGAGGTGCTCCATCATACATGTGCATTTCCTTCCTCTCCGAGGCTAGACCGTCAAGGATCTTCTTGGCACTGTCACCTGACACACTGTCATCTTTAGTTCCCTGAATGATGAGCGCGGGACAGGTTACCTTGTCTAACGACATCTTCAGACGACTCAAGCCATCTTGCATAATGAGGCCAATCTTGGTTGGAATCCACTCATACCCGACCCAGCCTTTATCTCGCAACCACTGAGGGGCAAGTGAGTTGTGCCGTTCAGGAACGGCTCTCTTGAGTAGTGGAATTTTGCTTATGACTTTGAGCAGGGAGAAGAGCCTGTTCTTGATACCATAGGGAGCTGCCCATGTTACTATGCCGTCTACCTCACTCCTTTCTGATGCAGTTAGTAAGGTAAGAAGACCTCCTCCACTGTGTCCGACAATGAATGTCTTTGTGCAGGTTTCCAGAAGACGGTCCAGCCCTGAGTGTGCATCCCGAAGCCAGTCATCAAGAGTGACATCAAGGAGGTCTTCTGGTTTGGTCCCAAACCCCGTAATCGAGGGCAACCATACAGTCATTCCGGTCCTTTCATGTAGTACTCTTGCGAACTCCTTCTGGTCCCAAGCACATCCTCCTCCAAAACCATGAAGTATGAGACAACCTGCCGGAGTTCCCTCAATGAACAGTGGTTCGGCTCCGGGCATATAGTCGGTCATTGCTCTCCACCAGGACGTTCCCGTTTCATCGCTTCAAAGTCTGGATCTATGTCGATATAACGTAGGATGAATGCGGCAATGAGAAGGAATGGCGCAAAGACCGGTCCCCACCACATGAGCCCGGCTAGTTCAGTCCCAGTCAGGATGACCGACAATTGCATAAGCCCTCCTAGAAGAACACTCGACGCCGCCTGAAACATGTTTAGTGGGACACCAATGAATCCTGTGTATATCCCGGCTCTACTCTCTCCAGTGACAATCTCATCAACCTGTGCGATGTCTGCAGGAACAACATAACTCATGAGATAGTAGATTGACATCCCAGCTCCAACTGGGACAAAGAATAGGATTGCAGCTATGGTGTTTCCAATGACTACTCCAATGCTCCGAAGCACCGCAGAGAGAGGTGTGAACACAGCGAGCAAGACAAGACCAATAATGACAGATCGTTTCTTGCCGAGTCTCTTAACTCCTGTCAGCCAGATATAGAAGAACACAATCGTTGAAACCAGCATTGCAAGTGCCGCTGGGGCTAAGGTTTCGATAGAAGTAAGTAACATCACCTGTTGTAGGAATCCCACGAGCGACTGGCTAATGGCAATCAGGGTGAATGAGAGGAATCCTACAGCAAGGGTCCAGCCAACAAAGGTACGATTCTTGACAGCGACTCTGGTTTCATCCCATAAGCTTCGTTCAATGGGCTTGATTCCGGGTTTTGCTCTGATTGCGACCATTGATGGCAACATGAAGACGAGTGCGATTACACAGAAGATTAGCAAGAGGTTGAGACCTGTTTCACTCAAGCGTTCTGGAGGTCCCGCCACAAATAGCAGCGGCGTCATGAATCCAAGAATGCCTCCGGCTGAGTCTGCAGCAAAGTTGAAAGTGTTCATGAAACCTGATACCAGAGGTCTCTCAGCCTCATCAGTTATCTCAGGCAACCACGCCTGATGTGCGGTCATGGTGAAGGCGTAGAAGAACTTGAAGAGACACAGAAGGATAATGTAGTATGAGAAGAGAACCATTTCAAGTGTCGGGTCAGTCGTATCAATGAACCAGTTAGGGACAAAGAGCAGAAATGCAGTGATGACAATACCAGGAGTCCCTAAGATGACAAATGGTCTTCTTCTACCCCACCTGCTTTGAAGAGTGTCACTGTAGTAGCCAGTGAACCAGTGAGTTAATCCAATGACAACGTATGATGCACCCAATGAAATACCATTTAGAAACCAGTTTAGCTGGAAACTAGTCCCATAAACGTAGAACACTGCGGTTGTAATCATTGTCAACAGAAGTGATGGGCCGAACCTTCCCATCGAATATCCTATCTTCTTTGGAGTAGAGAGCATAACCATCATATTCCCCTATGCTCAACCAACTATTTAGCTTGCTGATTCTGCGGAGGATGTTCGAACAATCTAATTATATTCAAAAGAACTCACACGGCGCAGCTGTTCATAATCTCGAGAGCCTGCACCATCAGCAGGTTGGAGGTATGTACCGTGGAAGTTTCATTCTCAGCAAAACAGATTGTACCGTCTGCAACACTAGCGATTAACGAGCTGATTACAACCATCAGGGAGAGTGGTGAGCAGGTCTATCACATGGGTTTTGGTGAGTCTCCATTCCCAGTACACTCGCTCGTTCGGAAGGCACTCTGTGATAACTCATGGCGACAGAGATACCTTCCTACACAGGGAATCCGCGAATTGAGAGAACAGGTTTCCCAGTTTTACCAGACTATGTTTGATCTGCACTACGGACAAGACCAAGTCGTTATTGGTCCGGGCAGCAAGCCCCTCATGTTTGCTGCTCTCACAGCGTTAGATGGCCCCATCTTCCTTCCAGCTCCTTCTTGGGTGAGTTACCAACACATGGGGCGATTTCTCTCGCGGGATGTCCATCATATCATCACTCACTCAGAGAACTGCTATAGACTAGAGCCTGAGCTGCTTGAACTAGCACTAAGAGCATATTCTCCTGATCCTGACAAACAGAAGATATTGGTGTTGAACTACCCATGCAATCCCACCGGACACACTTTCTCAGCTCAGCATCTACGAGAGATTGCTGATTTGGCCCGGGAATATAATGTCATCATCGTTTCTGATGAGATATACGCGCTTACACACTTTCGCGACCAAGAACATCACAGTATCGCAAAGTTCTATCCCGAGGGAACACTCATCACTAGTGGGCTCTCTAAGGACCGGTCTCTCGGGGGTTATCGGCTTGGAACTCTCCTTCTGCCCCCTGACGAGAAACAACTTCTGCGGAGTATCATTGCAGTAGGGAGTGAGATCTGGTCCAGTGTGTCCGCTCCAATTCAATACGCTGGGATTGAAGCCTATCGGACTGACACCAAGATTATTGACTACATTCATGACTGTGCAACCGTACATGAACTGGTCACAAGATACGTTTACGATCGAATTCATGCTATGGGGATTTCCTGTCCACATCCTCAAGGAGGATTCTACCTCTTTCCAGATTGGAAT
>JBHLRT010000127.1:0-5776 GCA_048882305.1 Candidatus Thorarchaeota archaeon | reverse complement strand
GCTGAATTACTGGAAGACATAACCAAAGATGACAATGTAAGAAGAATCCTTGCTGACATTCAGAATAGTTCGAAGAATGCGATTGATTTAGTTAATGACTTGATGCGACTTTCAAGGATATCATATCAGGAGATCAAACCAGAAATTGTTGATATATCGAAGGTAGTTTCCGATATTGTCAATGAATTGAAGAAATCTGATCCTGAACGCAAAGTCGCCGTTAAGATACAGGAAGGAATGGAGTTCAACTGTGATAGGGAATTGGTGAAAATCGCCCTTCATAATCTTGTTTATAATTCGTGGAAGTTCACAGCGAAAAATCCGAATGCTGAGATTGAGATTGGGGTGATCACAGAGGTTGATGTTCCAACAATATTCGTTAAGGATAACGGAATTGGTTTCAGTCCAGAGGAAGCCTCTTCGATATTTGAACCCTTTAAACGGTCTAAGCGCTCTGAGAGTTATCAAGGAACTGGGATTGGACTCACCATTGTTCAACGTATAGTGAATGCCCACTCCGGACGTATTTGGGCTGAAAGCACACCAAGCAAAGGCTCAACCTTTTTCTTCACTCTGGAGCCTCCATAGCAGAAGCCCCTCCTTTTTCAGAGATTTCCCTTTTATCTCAGTGACTAGCAAAGCTTTATTAGCACTCAAATCACTACTGATATCAATAGTGATATCACTATTGATAAAATACAAGGTGAAATGAAAGAATGAGAAGAAATGGAATGCATCGCCATTGGAGTAGGAGGACTTCATCCGTGCCAAAGGGTTTCCTGAGATCACGCGTGCTAAAACTCCTCAATGAAAAGCCAATGTCTGGTGCTGAAATCATTAGAGAAATTGAAGAAAACACAGATTGGAGATGGAAACCAAGTCCTGGTTCTGTCTACCCATTACTTTCTTGGCTTTTAGACTCAGGTTATACTCGAGAACTATCAGATTCGGAAGCTGGAGTCAGGCGCTATGAGCTCACAGATGAAGGCAAGAAATTCTTTGAAGAGGATAAACAGAGAAGGGATCAAGAGAAAGGAGGTTGGTTCTTTGGACCTCAGTTTGAGAGTATGGATAGGCCAATCTCTGAAGAAGACCGTGAGCTGATTGATAGCTGGCGGAAGATGAGGCAAGCGAACTTCACACTTCGTAGGAAGATTAGAGATGATTATTCTGAGTCTCTTGTAAAGGACGCTAAGAAGATCATTGATGAGTTCGTAGAAAAAATCTCGAAACTTTCCTAAGCTAATTTGGACTAGTGAGAGAGTGAGGAGATGACAAACTATCTCTACTGACTTTAGAAAGTGGAGAAACAGATCTCTCCTCCAAACAATGATCGAATTACAATGAAAAAGCCTCTAAGCTAAGTCTTAAGATAAAATAGCCTCGCAGTAACTTCAGTGATAATATTTTGACAAAAATGTTCGGTACCAACGGTGTCCGCGGCATAATTAACAAGGAATTAACCGTTGAATTAGCTCTCAGGCTGAGCCGTGCTACAGGTACTCTGTTAGGACCTGGTAAGATTGCTATTGCACGAGACTCACGAATGGGCGGTGAAATGTTCACTCACGCATTAATATCTGGATTGACTTCAACAGGTTGTTCGGTTGTCAGTCTTGGTCCTGTACCTACTCCAACTCTACAATATATGATTCCCAGATTAGGATGCGTAGCTGGTGTTATGGTTACAGCATCGCACAATCCTCCTCATTTCAATGGGATTAAGGTGATTGGTTCTAATGGGATTGAAGCAACTCGAGCGACCGAAAATCAGATTGAAGATGTTTACAACTCACAAGAGTTCAAATCAGCAGATTGGGACAAAATTGGTGATGTCACATATTATACCTCTGCAGTGGATGAGTATATTGAGGGAATAGAATCCCACATTGATATCGATAAAATCAGGGAAAAGAAACTGAAAGTAATCATTGATGGTGCCAATAGCGTAGGTAGCGTGGTGACTCCCCGTCTTCTAAGAGAGCTTGGATGTTCAGTTGTTTCGCTCAATTCTCAGTTAGATGGTACCTTTCCTGGAAGAAATCCTGAGCCAATCCCTGAGAATCTGAAGGACCTCTCAGCAGCAGTTACTGCTATGGGTGCTGATTTAGGAATCGCACATGATGGTGATGCAGATAGAGCAACCTTTGTTGATGAAACTGGCCGAGTTCTTTGGGGTGACCAGTCCTTTGCGTTGATTGCTTCTCGAGTTTTGGCTAAGAAACGTGGTTCAACTCTAGTAACACCTGTTTCAAGTGGTCGCCTCATAGAAGATGTAGCTCGAAATGCTGGTGCTAAGATAGATTGGACTGAAGTTGGAAGTGTTGTCGTTTCACACAGAATCGAAGAAATCAATGCGGAACTAGGCGGTGAGGAAAATGGCGGAGTCTTTTATCCAGATCACCAGCCTGTTCGTGATGGTGCAATGACTGCGTCTCAAGTTTTGGAAATAATGGCTTCAGAAAACAAGACGCTTTCGCAACTTGTGAGTGAGCTTCCTACGTATTTCAACACAAAAGTGAAAGTTCCAGTCCCTCCAGAAAAGAAAGAGCCCCTTTTGGAAGCACTTCTTGATCTTAGCAAGGACATGAAGCGAATCACAATTGATGGCGTGAAAGTTATCCGTGATGAGGGATGGTTTCTCATCAGACCATCAGGCACTGAGCCACTCTACCGTTGCTTTGCTGAGGGAAAAACACAAGAAACTGCTGATCGCCTCGGTGAAGAAGGCGTTGAACTCATTGAGCAAGCAAAGAAACTAGTGTAACTCAACATAAACTGATGTAGAGGCTGAAAGATTCTGTAATCCTATTTCATAAGGCTTATCTCAGAATGCGAGCCCCACATCAATTGACTGAGAGCATGCTTTCCATTAGAGGAGTGATTGAATCATGTTAAGAGTGGCGTATGTAAGTAGCTATTCACCAAGAGAGTGCGGGATTGCTACCTTCACTGAAGATTTGACTAAAAATATCGACAGTCTCAAAGTGATGCAACCATCTGGGATTATTGCAATCAATGATCCTGGCTCATCTTATAACTATGGAAAAGAAGTAGTATGTCAAATCGATGAGGACGACATAGCGAGCTACAAAAAAGCGGCTGAATATATCAACACTTCTGATTTTGACTTGGTCAATATACAACACGAGTTTGGGCTTTGGGGTGGAATGTGGGGGGAACATATCCTAACATTCCTGAAAAAGTTGAGCAAGCCTATTGTCACCACGATGCACACTACTCTTTTCCCTGACGCTGAGATATTCCAGACTCCTGAGAGCGCCGCTACACACAAGAAAGTAGTGAAAGGAATTGCAAAAGCTAGTTCTGCTATCACAGTTATGACGAATATGGCAGCTCACATTCTTCAGAAGAGTTATCGCGTCAATAATGATGAAATCAGGGTAATCCCACACGGAAGCCCTAGTTTCCCATTTGTGCCAACTGAGCCTGCAAAGAAAGATCTATGTTTGGAAGGACGGACTGTATTGTCAACCTTCGGTCTCTTAAGTCAGGACAAGGGGATTGAACATGCAATAAAAGCACTGTCAGAGATTGCAAAAGAACATCCCGAAATACTCTACTTGATAATTGGAGTGACTCATCCCCAAGTCAGAATGCACGAAGGCGAAAAATACCGAAAGAAACTCCAACGACTCGTCAATAGACTAGATTTGCGAAACAATGTAAGATTCCACAACCGATTCCTCACTCAAGAAGAGCTGATTAAGTACCTCCAAGCAACAGATGTGTATATTTGTCCCTACAACAAGAAAGAACAGCTCTCAAGTGGAACAGTAACTTATGCAATGGGCGCAGGGAAACCCATCATATCTACTCCTTTCTACTACGCGGAAGAACTTTTGGCAGAAGATAGAGGAATCCTCTGCAAGTTTAGAAACCCTAAGTCAATTTCCGACGGTCTCAGGCTCCTATTGGAAAACCCTGAAAAGAAAGCTAGTATTGAAAAGCTTGCATACGAGTATGGTCAAAGTATGACGTGGCCTAGTGTGGCATTGAAATTCGTTGACTTATTCAAGGAATTTACTCAGTAGATAGGATAGTGGACCACATCGAACTACCTTCAATTAATTGCACATGGATGCATGATATGACTGACGACACTGGCATCCTCCAGCATGCAAGGTCATCAATCGGAGATCGACGAGAAGGCTACACAACTGATGATAACGCACGAGCACTTCTTGCTGCGCTCCGATACCATGAACTACTAGGTGGAGAAGAAAATCTCGGAATTGTTAGAACATATCTCAGCTTTCTCCTATACGTTCAAAAGAAGGATGGACGACTCCACAACTTCATTGGATCCGACCACAGCTTTCTTGATGAAGAAGGTTCAGATGACTCAATTGGACGAACACTTTGGGCATGCGGCTATTCTCAAGACACCTCAATTCCTGAGGACGTTAGACTAGCTGCAAAAGAAATCTTTGACAAGAGTCTTCTCTGGGCGTTGAAGTCAGGTTCACCTCGGACTAAGGCATTTGCTATCTTAGGTCTCTATCATTATTCTAAAGCTTACACAGACGACAAGAATCCTCAGCAAAATGTTATCCAGCTCGCTGACCAACTCTGTGAACTCTATAAGCAAACATCTTCACCTACATGGCAGTGGTTTGAACCATATCTTACTTATGCAAATCCACGCCTTTCTCATGCGCTATTCAGAGCATATCAGATAACTGGAAAAAAGGACTACCTTGTCATTGCTGAGAAGACACTCAAGTTTCTTGCTGCAAATGATATTGTGAGTGGCATCTATCAACCAGTGGGGAATAAGTCTTGGTACAAGAAAGGTGGAAAGAAGGCGCTCTATGATCAACAGCCATTGGAAGCATCATGTATGGTAGAAGCGGCATCCATCGCCTTTCAGGTGACTGGAAAGAAAATGTACTCTAAAATGGCTTGGACTGCGTTTGCTTGGTTTTTGGGTAAGAACTCCAAAGGTGTAATGGTCTATAATCCCGATACTGGTGGTACTTATGACGGAATCACAGCTCGAGGTTTAAACCGTAATCAGGGGGCTGAATCTGGTCTCTCCTATCTCTTGGCACGCTTTGAGATGGAAGTACTTCACAAACATGAGTCACAAATCTCAATCAAATAATTGCTCTATGCCTTTGGGAGAAGTTCGCCAAGTTCAAACTCAGCTCCACATACTACTGAGTCTGCACCTCCATAGTAGACCAGAAGCTTGTCGTCAAATAGAACACTTCCACAACTGAATACGACATTTGGCACAAATCCAAATTTCTCATAAGGCTCGTGAGGTTCTAAGATTGGTTTTTCAGACCTATAGAGAATGTTTTCGGGATCATCCTTGTCAATTAGAAGAGCACCCAGACGATAGACATACTCATGATCTACCCCATGGTAGATGAAGAGCCACCCCTCATTGATTTCGATGGGAGGGCCAGCTGATCCAACTTTGCGACTATCCCAATGATCTGGTCTGGGATGCATCAGTGCTTTTACCTGACACCACCTCCTCAGATCATCAGAATACGCCACACACAGATCAGGTTCTATGCGGTGGTACATCACATACGATCCATTTATCTTCCTGGGGAAAATCACCGCATTCTTATTCAAGATGCCATCAAAAGGCAGCCACCTCTCTCCCCAATTCCAGTTACCCTCAAGTAAGTCTTGTAATGATATTTGAGTGAGAGAAACCTGGTACGCTGTTCTGGGAGTATTCCCATAGGCTGTGTAGGTCATCAAGCAATTGCCATCCATCTGTGTTATCCGCGGA
>JBHLRT010000126.1:0-5783 GCA_048882305.1 Candidatus Thorarchaeota archaeon | reverse complement strand
TTGATTCGCTTTTCACCAACCAAATCTTCTACCGTATGGTTCTCCCTCTCGAGGCGGTTCTTGATCTATCCTCTCCTCAGATCTTCTCGTCCTTTCATCTCTTCCAATACATATTCCTCCCAGAATAAGGAAAAAGCATCCGAACCCAAAAACGAAACGGAAAGAACTCCATTGAACTAGCTCAGGGATAAACTCTGAAGCTACTGGTTGATTCAAGATGAAATCAATGAACTGAATTGGTTCCGGGACACCATCAACATAGAGGGTTCCATTGATGGTCACATCATAGCGCCCCTCTGAAAGACTAACACTACGCGTTACTCCTCCATATGAATCAAAATCCGCGCTAATCACATCCATGACTATCACACCTACTTCGACATTATTCTGGGAAAAACTTGCATTTACCTTCAATCGTTCATTCGAAAGTAGTGTTCTCGATATTCGTAGTTGCACATCTGAGTCATATGCTCCAGCTTCGTAGACTCTGAAAGCACCTTGGTAGGGCGCATAACTGTCAATCTGATTTGTCCCATGGTATGCCGCCATTGGATAAGGATAATATATCGAAGCAAAAATTAGCGTAATTACAAATACAAAGCTCGGAACAAGGAGTGGTTTTCTCCAGATTGTGCTCTTTCTCAAGTTGCCTGAAAGAAGACCTCTCCAGACTGCTATTGCCATTACACATCCGGTCGCGATAAGTGCGATAACCGACAAGATGATGACACTTTCTAATGCAGCTCCTATTCTGGTCACCCTCTATCTTAAGCTCACATACGTTTGAGTGAATATCAACCTTCACAATCGCATCTGAGTGATTTAAATGAAAGGTCCTATTTTGGTTGAAATTGTTGCCTAGTGAAGATTCGCTAGATTTGACTTAGCGTAGACGTAACTCCATAGATTGGTTTCAACTATTCTCTTGATTTAATCCTAGTCAGTAATAGTATACTCATCTCCTTCCTTGAGCGATACGAACATTGTGGAAGTATCTGCTATTCCAGTCTGGAAATCATCGATGCCCTTATCCCAAGTATGCATTGGAATCACAACTTTGGGTTTGATTAATTTCGTTGCATCCGCAGCATCTCTATTGTCCATTGTATATGTGTCTCCACATGGAAGGAGAGCAACATCAATCGGACCCAGTTCTTTCATCTCAGGTATCACATCAGTGTCGCCAGCAAAGTAGATGGTCTTACCCTTCACTGTAACAAGATACCCGACCCCATACCCTTTCGGATGGAAGGGTTTTCCTGGTGACCGAAAACGTTTCACATTGTAAGCATGAACCGCCTTTATCTTGATGTCATTGATTGTCTTCTCCTCTCCTGGTTGTAGTGACCCGAAGGGGTAGTTTAGTTTCTCTCCGCAGTTCTCAGGTGCGACCACCATTGTATCGTTCTCTCTAACCTCATTTATGGCTTCAGGAAAACAGTGGTCGTTGTGACCATGTGAAATAAGGATAATAGTTGCAGGTTCAAGTCTGTCAGGAACTCTCTCTCTCAGCTGCTTCGATCGGTAGAGGTCGAGATAAACAATGTCTTTCTCGGTTTTGATTTGAAAGCTTGAATGACCTAACCATCTGATAATTACTCCCATTCTGAAACACCATTACTGTGATACACGTGTTTACTCATAACTCATTTGTTCAGACAACGATCTTTCCATCACTCTGTGATTACTGAAAGATCACTTCGGTCATAGAGTAACCAGATAATCCAAAGCCATCCAATCCCGGTGAGTGCAGTGGTTATTTCAGGTATGGCGTTGCCAGTCCAAAATGGGAATAGGTCGCCATAGTAAGAGGTCCACATATAGATGGAGAAGAATGGGAGAAGGATTGAGATTAGAGAGAACCACCAGAATTTCCTGAATCGTAATAGTGCCAATCCAACAAACCACATGGCAAAAGGAAAACTAGCAAAGAAACCAACAGAAACGTAGAAGTGGATGACTCCGGCATTCTCTGAGAACACACCGATTGCTATGAGGAAAAATAATGCAATGATGAAAGGGAGTGATCCAATCTTTGTTGGAAGGTCGGTGATTGTTCTGATGAAATATAGTGTGAAGATAAGAAGAAGGACTCCTGTAAGAACAAGTCCGATGTTGAAAACTATCGCTGCAGGAATGCCTCTATCATAGTTACCAAGGTCACTCAGAGCGTTTTCCTCCCATTTGAACCAAGGTGATAGCAATATTGCTACAGCAATAGATACTAGTGCAACAAATGGTCCAAGGACTCCCAATATCCCTGGAAATCGTCTTGATGAAAAATTATTGCCTGTTGCCATGACTAAGGCTCAAACAATCCTCCTATTTAGTTCTCGGTAAGACATCCCCGACTGAAGAAGTTTAAAACCTCTCACTCCTTCATCTGTCTTGAAGCCAATCCTTGCGAGGAGTGAAAATGTCAGAAACGATTGACTGTCCTTACTGTGGTTCCAAGGTTCGTCCAGATAGAGTTATGGATTATGACGATAAACTGAAACTTCGGTGCAATAACTGTGGTGGATATTTCGAATTCATGCCTGGTTTTGGAGCATTCTCACTTCCAGAAGAAGAACGGAGAGGATCGGTAAGATATGAAGGATCCGCATTTAGACCTCACTATGAGGTCTACGAGAGTGAAGCTCCATGGGGCGGTCAGAGACCTCAAGACCAGCGTAGTGGTGGTGGAGGCTGTTGTGGTGTTCTGATTTGCCTTTGTTGTATTCTCCCAATCATAATGATAATGATGTCACTTATCCTAGGTTTTGGGTGGCTGTGGTTTTGGTTCTAATGAAACAATATTGGGATGGGGAATGATATGCCTGAGTTTCCAGTATGTCCAGTCTGTGAATATCAACTGGAAGATCCAATTCCTGAATCTCTCGAGGGGTCTATTAAGCTGAAATGTCCTTTCTGTTCACAACGATTTGAGTATAGTCATCAGATGGGTTCATATCCCTTGGAAGATGACCTAGGAGTTCAGGTGGCCAAAGGTCTTCTCGGGCCTCACGTAATGACTGGAGATTCTAGTTCAGACGATGATGTTTCTCTCACTCGTGCGCTCCTCGTTGGAGGATTGTGTTGCTGCACTTTGGCAATTATCATCCCTGTTATTGTGTCGTTGATACTTTCACTCTTCTGAGTCAAAATTAAAAGGCATATTGCAACTGACCCGTTTGATAACACTGGATAACTAACATCAGGTGAGTGCATTTGACAGAGGCAGAAGTGGAAGATAAACGCATCACGCTTGCAGAAGCAGCCAAGAAAGTGTCTGATGGGGATGGTCTATTCTGGGGTGGTTTTGGTTATCAAAGACCTCCAATTGCTTTTTCACATGAGCTTGTTAGGCAGAAGAAACGGAATCTTACTGTCTACACTTGTGGGTCTGAGGTAGATTTGGAGATCATGGCCGGAGCAAAAGTCGCAAATAGGTACGAGATTGCATTCTCAGCAATAGAGGCATTAGGTCTCTCAAACAACATTCGTCGAAGAGTTTCTGAGGGTGCGCTTGAGGTTGAGGATTACACAAATCTTGCTATGGCAATGAGGTTTCTTGGTGGAGCACTTAATGTCCCTTTCATGCCTCTTCGAAGTATGATGGGGACGGATATGGTCCGACTCTCTCGTTATCGTGGAGATAATAAACTGAAGGTCATCGACAGTCCTTTCACAGGGGAAAAAATCACAGTTGTTCCATCATTAAAACCAGACTTCAGTATTGTGCATGTGCAGCGCGTTGACAAGACTGGAAACGCTCAGATTGATGGGATTGTAGGTGAAGACATTGAAGGCTCTCGTTGCGGCAAGAAACTTATTGTTCTCGCTGAAGAGATTATCGATGAGGAAGAAGTTCGAACTCGTCCTGACCAAACAAAGATTCCTGCTATGTATGTGGATCATGTTGTTGTCCTCCCTTTCATTGCTCATCCTATGATGTGTCATGATTACTATGATTACGACCTTGAACATCTGATGATGTTTCACAAACTTACCGAAACCGAGGAGGGCTGGCAAGAGTATCTTAATGGTTACATCCTTGGAGTCGAAGATCATTATGGATACCTTGATCTTGTGGGTTGGCCTCGACTACAAGGATTGAGAGCAAAGAAACCATGGGGGTACTAAGAATGGTTGAATACTCAAAAACAGAATTTTTGATTGCGTGTGCTTCAAGTCATGTTCGTGATGGTGAGAATGTTTTTGGCGGGACTGGAATGCCTCTTCTTGCAGCTTTGCTTGCTAAGGAAACCCATGCTCCTAAGTCTAATCTTATCTCAGAGGCTGGATTTATCGATGCGCGACCTCGGGAGGTACCATTATCGGTTGCAGACACACGATACTACTATGGTTGTTCTGCCTCCATCGGTTTGATTGAAACTTTGGGATTTCTTCTTCAGGGTGGGAGAATTGATGTTGGATTTCTAGGAGCAGCTCAGATTGATGAGTATGGTAATCTGAATACAAGCTATATCGGTCCTTATGAAAAACCAAAGGTCAAACTTCCAGGAAGTGGTGGAGGCAATGATATTGCATCATCTGCCAAACGCTTGATTGTGATGATGACTCATGACAAACGCAAGTTTGTGAAAGAGCTTGACTATATGACATCTCCCGGACACCTTGAGGGACCTGGTTCAAGAAAGAAGTGGTCAATGGTTGGAAACGGTCCAGAGATTGTAATCACTGACATGTGTCAAATGGACTTCGAACCTGAAACCCTTAGAATACGATTGAAATCAGTTCATCCCGGGCATACGGTTCAAGAGATAGTCGATAATGTGATTTTCGACCTAATAGTACCTGATGATGTTCCTACAACACCTGAACCTACTCAAGAACAGATTGACATTATGCACAGGCTTGATCCAAATGGAATCTACCTTGGCAAAGGGGCATAAATTGTGGAGACCTGACCGTCTTGAGCAGATTGAACTTGAACCAGTTTGAGGCGATCATATTTGATTTGGACTCAACATTGACCAACACTCATAGATATCCCATAGTGGCAAGCGAGTGGCTATTAAAAAAGTCTGGAATTGAATCTGAAGAACTCACTTCATCTTATATTCGCAATCTTGTCATCAGATATCGAACTGCGATTCAAGCAATTGTAGAAGGAGCTCCATACCGTTCTGCATATGAAATAGTGCACACTGCTATGGGCGAGAGTCTGAATGATATTAATCACCATGCAGACCCGTCGCTCGTAAAGGAAGCTGCTGAAAGATTCAAAGCGCTTCATCTTGAACTATCCACACTCTACGATGGCGTGTATGAAATCCTTCATGACTTGAAGACGAAAGACATGAAGCTAGGTGTGATATCCAATTCTTTCGCAGGTAATGCTAGAATTATTCTCTCCAACCTCGAGATTGACCATTTCTTCTCATCCGTCGTGGATTGTGGTGATGTGAGCGCATTTAAGCCTATGAAAGAACCATTTGAGAGAGTATTGAAAGAATTAGATACTGATGTCTCTAAGACTCTATACATTGGCGATGAGTATTACGCTGACATGGTAGGCGCAAAATCATTCGGTCTTTCGACTATCTGGATAAATAATCGCAAGGTATCAATAGATGATCAGATTGCGAAATATGGTGCTAATACTACTCCAGATTTTGTGTTGAACTCAATAACGGAATTTGCTGAATTGTTCTAAATTATTAGCAAAGAATACACTATTCACATCAAACAGATACCCACGCAACAAACATATATTCCAGCAGAAGGAGTCCCTTTCAGCACACCACAAACGTAGAGAATGGAGTATGAGACCTTTG
>JBHLRT010000125.1:0-5784 GCA_048882305.1 Candidatus Thorarchaeota archaeon | reverse complement strand
GAAGAAAGTACAGGTCTGGACCGGAGACAATTGAAAAGACTTGTCGTGAGATTGATTGAGAACGGATATATCCCTGCATATTTAGATGAGGTTTCAGAAGAGCTGGTTGTAGACAGCGACCGTTTTGACATAGATTCTCTCGAAACCCGAAAAAGACCAATTATGGGCAGAGATCTTGAAGACCCCGGAGCTTGGGATATTGACCTTGATGATGAGTGACAATAATAAGAAACCTATGGACAATCGTTCCTCTAGAAAACGCTTTTTAGTACCATTGCTGATGCTGACACTTGCCCGCCAAATAATATAGGTGAAACTACAAATGGCTGAAGGGCTGAAATGGATGCAATGTCCTGTCTGCAAGGAGTCAATCTACTGGGAGATTCCAACAGACGAACTAAAGACGGTCAAACGTTTTCCAGCCCCCGTTGTCGTGAAACATAAGGATCATTATCTTGTCTGTTACTTAGACAGCCATCACCAACTTGCAGATACAGAGATAGCAATTGCAGGTGTTGATGGAAAGGCAAAGAAATAATAATTTTACATTTTTGACCCATTTAACCAATTCCGTTATCCATTGCCCATTCAAGAACGCGTGCGGCTTGAGCGCTTGCCATTCCCCAAGAACGAAGATTTAGAATGAGGTTTCTTATCCCAGTAATCCAATCATCTAGTAATTCCTTGATCCGTTCTTTGATGAGTGGGTCATCATCTTGATTGTATACGGGAAGGATCATATCAACCAGACTCTGTGACAAAACGAGTATTGTTTCTAAACGAGCAATCCATTCCTCTCTAGGCAACCCCGTCAGTGTCTGAGCAACTGCAAGATGGTAATCATACTGAGCTGTGAAATATCTGAGCCGCCAGCTTAGGACCTCAACAATCAATGTCTTGTGGGCAGTACTAGGAGCTGTCTTGATGAGCAGGCTGATGAACCGCTGTGTCATCTCATCTGCAGATTGACTTGCATCAAAATAGAGAGCCATTGCTTGTTGATATTCCTCATTGATGAGGCATTCGTCAGCACGTCCGACTGCTTGCTTGAACCTGTCAAGCAGAGCCTTTGTGGATGCGCTATCGGAATCCTCCAATTAGAAATTCTCCTTTTTGTTTATCTCAACCGACGACAGCCAAGTGGACAAAGATTAGTAATTATCCGGTTGACCTAGGCTATTACGAGATTGTCAGCTATTTCAATAAGATGTTTTTCTGTTTCTATTAGTTCTATTCAGATAGTGGTGCAGGGTGTTTTAATTTGAATTCGTCAGAAGCTTGTGCCCACTTCATGAATTCTTCACTTGGAGGATTATTTTCGTAATTCGACTCACGCTGAGCTTCAAGAGTCGTATTTTTCCTACCAGCTAGTTCAGCCATCGTAAGAACGCGATTCCCAGATTTTTCAGCAGAAGCGAATACTGGATCCATCCACTCTTTCCAGTTTATTGATCTCAATAAGTGATGATCAACGACCAATGTTGGAATTGCTGATGCTAAAACAATGAGGGAGTTCTGAGCAAGTGCTCTCTCTGAGTCGTTGAATCTTGAGAGGTAAATCGGAGGCCCACCTATTATCAGTAAGTCGGGGGCCATTTGCAGTATATATTGAAGAGTGTCTTGAACAATAGGACCTTGTACATCAGGCGCGAACATAAAACGAACTCCCGCATGTTCTACGAGAGTAGCCAAAACAAAGCCTAATGGCGATTTTGGAGGACCGTGGGGCAGGGGTGGTGAATAAATGACCCTAGTTTCCTTAAAATGAAAAACACGATTATCAGCCCATTCAATCTTTTCAACGACTTTAGTTACATCCTTTTCAAAATAGAATCCTCTACGCCTCTGTGACGGATTTATTTGATCTCGATTGTCTTTGATTAGGACTACTTTGCCCGAGAACATCCGACTTCGTTCATTCTTCATACTTAGATTATAGACCTGATTCTCAAATCCCGGGCGAACATGATCATAGTGGTAGTGTGATACTGAGAGCACTTTGGTTTCTAAAGCTGCTCTCTCAATTGATTCAAGAGCATTACGTAAAGCCAGGTATTCATCCGGATGTGGTTCTAGATTGTAACGTTTTGCAAGAGCTGCTGATGGATCAAATAGGATAGCAACATCGTGAGTGACAACTCTAGTGCATAATGATCTGGTTCCAAGACTTTCTGCGGCAATGGGCGTGATTTCGATATCATCGATTTTCATCATTTGCCTCCCTATAATAGATTAAATGATACCCATCAGAATCATGTAAAAGTTCAGCCTCATAGGTGGCGCTAGTTGATATCTTGTTCTTGAAACATCTAAACATATGATAATCAGAGGGCAGAAATTTGTCTTTGGAAGCCTCAATTTCATCTTCTGCAAAAAGGGCGAGTTTACCTTCTCGGTGGTCCTTTCTGAATGTCGGAATCTCTGCATAGCTTACAAATATCAAAAAGTGAGCTGAGAGAGACCCGTCAGATTCCACTAATCGCTCTGAAACCAATCCACGATATTGATAGTTAGTAACATCATGAGCACCAGTTTCTTCCATGACCTCTCGTACTGCGGCAGTACGTATATGCTCCCCCAAGGATACTTTGCCACCAACCATACTCCAGAGACCTTCGTAAGGTGGGTTTTTTCTTTGCATAAACAAGTATGCGTTTTTGCACTGAAGTATGGTAATGGCGATAGGGACCATCTTTGTCATTCGACCCACCGATTTTCAGATAGGAAATTTCACCGCTTTAAAGCTAGAGGCTGCTTATCTTCCAGAGAAGCTAACATTCATAGCGCATAATTAGTTTCTGAAGTACAGGTCAATAATTTGGAACCATTACTCTCAGAAAACGTTCGAAAACGGATTCTTGCAGAGGTAACACCCACTCAGAGCGAAATAGACCTGCAGAAGAATGTCATAGACACCTTGAAACGAGCTCTGTATGACCATCAAAACTCAGGAAGATACTCATTCTCTTTCATCGAGGCTCAAGGTTCAACTGGAAGGAAACAAACGCAACTCAAAGATTCTGCAGACATAGACCTGTTTGTAGGACTCAAACCAGAAGAATATGGAGATATCCTACAAAAGTCTACTAACGAAAGACATGACAAACTTCACAAATTAATGAATAGCCTAGTAACAGACTGGTTCGAACCAGCTCTCAAAGGACTAGACGTAAAGAATGTACAAAAGGCGTTTTCTCAACATCCCTATCTCTCTTTAAAGATGAAGAACCTTGATGTTGATATTCTTGGATGTTTTGATATTGATTCTGCAACTCTTGCAGAAGAGGGACCAATAACAGCTGTTGATAGAACAGTTCATCACACTAATTTTATTGCAGATCGTCTAACAGACGAGAAGAGAGATGATGCTCGGATACTGAAGTCTTTTGTTAAGGCCTGCCATGCATACGGTGACAGTTGTGCGGTTGGGCGGATGGGCATCACCGGAGTTTCGCTTGAGTTGATAGCTATATTTTCAAAATCTTTGGATGCTGGTCTAAACGCATTAGAGAGATTAAGCGAGAAACCAATTGATCCTCTGAACCGTCCTTTGGATGAGTTAAGAAAGAATCCAGCGTTTAGAGATGATTACATCATCCTTATTGACCCAACTGATCATCAGAGAAATATAGCTTCGAGTTTCACTCCGAGAGCATATGAGTGGGTTAGATACAACATAAGGAGATTGTACAAGGCGTCTCAATCTGATGTGGAGGATAGATTGTTCGAGTTGTTGCTTGAGTCGCCAATTCCTACGGTTGAACTTCCTGCATGGGTGAGAAGCCATGCATTCACTAGAGAGTTTCTATCAGATGAATCGAGACATTATACGATTTTGAGGGATAAACTGCATCGTGTTGCTAAGAAAATACAAGCAAGTCTTCAAACCGAAAGGACTGGTGAACCGAGATTTGGAGAAACTCTTGTAGAGGTCTATTTCGAGGATAAGAGATATTCAATTGGTATTCTTGTTGAAAATCCAAACGCATCAGAAACTTTCGTTCGAAAAGGACCTCCTGTTGGTCTCAAAGAGGCCGGAGAGGAATTCAGAAAGAAACATCCCAATATTGAAGAAAAAGATGGTTTTCTTTGGACTATTGAAAATAGAGAGTGGAACGATGTGAATCCATTGATAAACATGGTTCTCGAAAATAATCCAGTTCAAGGACTTGTGCAAACCTTAGTTTCAACAGAAGTTTCGCAGAAAGTCCTCAATGTCTTGTACAGGTATGTTCTTCCAATAGAAACATCATTGCTCAAAAAGATAACAAAAGATAAGGAAGGAACTCATGAGATACCCTGGTGATCCCCCATGTCTGAGGAGAGAATTGCTTTCATTTCACACCCAAAATCTAGCTTACATAGGATGCCATTTCCCAAACCAAACTTGGAAGCTTTTGAAAACCCGCTAAGAACTCAAATTGCTGAGAAATATCTCGACAGAGAGGGAGTTCTAAATCACACTATCAGAGTGAAAGCCCCAAAGGCCAAGTTAGAGGAAACGCACTTAGTTCATTCCCCGTATTTGATTGAAACGGTTGAAATAATGTCGGATATTGGAAGCGGACAAATTGGAGAAGCAGCTTATGCAAGTCCGGATTTACTTAGAACAGCACTTCTCTCAGTAGGAGGCGCCATAAGAGGAACAAAGATGGTTATGTCAGGAGAAGCTAAACATGCGTTTTCATTAATGCGGCCTCCAGGGCATCATGCAACTTCTTCAAATTCTATGGGTCTTTGTTATTTCAACAATGCAGCAATTGCAACTCGGTATGTGCTAAAGGCGAAGGATATCGAAAAGGTTTCAATTATTGACTTCGATGACCACTATGGAAATGGTACAGCTGAAATATTCTACACTGACAAAAATGTACAGTTCATTTCCATCCATGAATATGATTACGAGAATTTTGGATTGGGTCATTTCAATGAGTTAGGATATGGAGATGCCAAAGGGACAAACATCAATATACCGTTGCTTGAAACATCTCCGAATGCGTCGTATGAGAGTGTAATTGAAAAAGTCCTTGAACCAGCGTTGAAGAGATTTAATCCAGACATGGTCTTGGTTTCAGCAGGATATGATGCTCATTATTCAGATCCCGTTGGCAATATGGACGTGGATTCTAGAGTCTTCTGGAGATTCGGAGATTTTATTCGCAAGTATGTGAAGAACTCAAAAGCTATGGGCTCTGTTTGGGTTCTTGAAGGCGGATACAATCCATTTGCACTCGGATTCTGCGTGCAAACGAGTTTAGATGGACTTAGTGGAAGAAGATGTTCTAAACTTGAGGATCAATTGGATAGAGAGGTGTATCAACACATCATCGATGCAAATGTTGAAGTTATAGACAAAGTTTTAGAAACTATTGAGCCATATTGGTGAGTTTCGGATTTGATTTTGTTTGTTGAATGGACAAGATTTTAAGGCCACCTGAGGAGCAGGCGCACAATCAGTCATGGTGGAACTGAAAATTGGGTAAGAAAAGAAAATCCGGCGGTAGAAGTAAAGGCAGTTCGGGCAAGAGCGGTACAGTTCAATGCTCGAAGTGCGGACGCATTGTACCTGCTGACAAAGCAAAGAAATACACAAAGAGAGTTTCGGCAGTTGATCCTCAACTCGCTCGAGAGTTGAGACAACAGGGAAGCTATATACAGACCAGAAGAGTTACGTCTTACTATTGCGTTAGCTGCGCAGTTCATGCTGGGAGAGTCCAGATAAGACAGGCATCCGAACGAAAGAGTACTTGATAATGTTAGTAAAAATAAACTCATGATGATCGA
>JBHLRT010000124.1:0-5888 GCA_048882305.1 Candidatus Thorarchaeota archaeon | reverse complement strand
AGTTTCTTACCGAAGATCAAAGCTATTCTCGGAGGTGCTCTCGGTAAGATTCCCAAGGGTAAGAGTTACCAAGAGGGGCAAATATTCTATGACGATATCATCGAACAATACGAGCCAAAAGCTCCTGACGTATCAATCAAGCCAGAAGAAGACCTCGCATTAATCCTCTATACAGGCGGTACAACAGGAACACCAAAGGGAGCAATGCTCACCCACCGCAATCTATACAGCAATGTCGTACAAATTGATGAATGGGCCCAACTTGAACCTAAATTAGGAGGACCACCTGAAAAGCTCACTTCAAAGGACACATATGTCGGAGCTCTACCTTGGTATCACAGCTATGGTCTGACTCTCACAATGGTGTCATCGTATTTTTTGGGAAGTGCTCTGATATGTATACCAGACCCAAGAGCTGGTAAACCTCCAATGAGTGAATTATTGTCTGAAATCCAGAAGAACAAGGGAGCAATTCTGCATTGCGTGCCTGCATTATACGCTGGCATGATAAACAATCCAGATGTAGGAAAGTATGATCTAACTAGTCTCAAAGCCTGTGGTTCAGGCGCAGCACCTCTGCCCCCAGAGCTTGCCAAGAAATTTGAAGGTGCAACTGGTGCAGTCTTGTTCGAGGGATATGGTCTGACTGAAACATCTCCACTTGCCACTGCAAATCCAGCTCTGGTCAACTTGCGAAAATTTGGGTCAATTGGAGTTCCAATCTCAGACACCTATGTCACAATCGTCGATTTAGCAACTGGCAAGAAGGAGCTCAAGCAGGGAGAGACCGGCGAGATTGCTATAAGCGGTCCGCAAGTCATGAAAGGTTATTGGAACAGACCTGAGGAAACAAAGGAGGTCATGCGAGAAATCAACGGTAGACGCTATTTCATAACAGGTGACATCGGTCACATGGATGAGGATGGATTCTTTGTAGTTTCAGACCGTAAGAAGGATATGATCAATGTCGGGGGTCTCAAAGCATATCCAAGAGAAATCGAGGATATCTTTTTTGAGCATCCCAAGGTGGTAATGGCAGCTGTCATTGGCCTACCAAGAGAGGATGATCCCACTAACGAGTATGTCAAGGCATACCTTGTTCTTAAGGAAGGCGTTGAAGCCACACCTGAAGAGTTCATCGCATGGGCCAAGGAGAAGATGGCGGGCTACAAACGCCCCAGAGAGGTTGAGTTCAGAGATTCTCTACCAATGACGCAAGTAGGGAAAGTGCTTAGGCGAGAGCTCAGAGAAGAAGAACTTGCTAAGAAGTGATATTTTCGATAGGGGATGGGACTACCCTCCCCTCATTCTTTCTTTTTCGTTCATTTTTCACTTTCAGCGTGTATCCTCAACAAATATCAGTGAGCTCAGCTATACTGAACAGATAATATTTCGCGAAATATCGAAGAGATAGCAGAGAGTTGAGAGAAATGGTCGAGCTGTATTGGCAGAAGAAAGAAGCATGGCCTGAAACTGCACCTAAAACAATTGATTATCCAGAAGAACCATTGTTTGCAATGCTGGACAGGG
The DNA here is from genome assembly GCA_048882305.1 of Candidatus Thorarchaeota archaeon. Taxonomy (GTDB): domain Archaea; phylum Asgardarchaeota; class Thorarchaeia; order Thorarchaeales; family Thorarchaeaceae; genus SMTZ1-45. The sequence goes on along the minus strand of JBHLRT010000124.1, from coordinate 4,358 downwards.
CAGCAGAGAAGAGCGGAAACCTCCCATATACTGTATTCATGGGAAAGACACAGACTTTCAAAGAGGTCAAGGACCATTCAGACAGGATAGCGAACTTCCTTGTCAGCAAAGGCATCAAGGAGGGTGATAGTGTCGCGATTTTTCTCCCTAATGTGCCTCACTTCCCAGCTATCTATTTTGGGATTCTGAGGACAGGAGCAAAAGTTGTGACCTGCAATCCAATGTACAAACCAAATGAACTGAACTTCCAGTTGAATGACACTGAGTCGAAGATTGTATTTGCGCTAGATTATCCAACTTTCACACCAACTGCATACGAAGCTATCAAAGGTACTCAAGTCAGTACAGTGGTTGTTTGTAGCGTCAAGCCATTCCTCTCCAAAGCAACAGCTTTCATCGGTGGACTCCTTGGAAAAATACCCAAAAGTCCTTACTATGAGGAGGACAAGACAATCTTCTATGAGGATATTCTTACACAATACGAGCCAAAACCGCCCGATGTGAAGATTGATCCGAAGAGCACTGCAGTGATAATTTACACCGGTGGAACAACCGGCACTCCAAAAGGAGCTGAACTCTCTCACTATAATCTGACTTCAAATGTTCTCCAGATAGCTGAGTGGGTCTATATGAGAGAAGAAGATGTTGGAAGAGAAGGAGGTGTCAGGTATGGAGAAGAGGTGTATGTCGGAGCCATTCCCTGGTACCATAGCTATGGTATGACGCTCAGTATGCTCTCGGCGACTTGGTATGGTGGAAAGCTCGTTGCCATTCCTGATCCCCGTTCCGGGAAACCTCCACTTACAGACTTGTTGAAGGAACTTGAGAAGACGAAGTGTACTGTGTTCAATTGCGTACCTGCACTTTATGCAGGAATTGCTAATCATCCAGATGTTCGCAAATACGATTTGTCTGAAGTCAGCATCTGTGGTTCAGGAGCAGCTCCGTTACCGCCGGAAGTAGCTAAGGCATTTGAGGTTGTAACAGGCGCGTTAGTGTTTGAAGGGTATGGGCTCACAGAAACCTCACCTACAACACACATCAACCCAACCAACAAGAAATACAGGAAATTTGGTTCAATTGGACTTCCGTTGCCTGATACTGACTGTAAGATTCTTGATATTGATACTGGAACAAAAGAGATGCCTATTGGTGAGATTGGTGAGATTGCCATTAATGGGCCTCAAGTTTTCAAGGGTTATTGGAGGAAACCTGAAGAAACCGATAATGTCATGCGTAAGATAAATGGAAAACGATTCTTCCTCACTGGAGATTTAGGTTACATGGATGAGCTGGGTTACACGTACATCAGTGATAGAAAGAAACAGATGATTAATGTCGGTGGTATGAAGGCATACCCACGAGAGATTGAGGATATCATGTTTACCCATCCAAAGGTAAAACTCGCGGCAGCTGTCGGGATACCCAGAGTTGAAGATCCAAGTAATGAGTATGTCAAGGCATACATTGTTCTGAAAGATGGAGAGACAGCAACTGAGGAGGAAATCATCGAGTGGGCGCGGGACAGGATGGCAGGGTACAAGCGACCGAGAGAAGTTGAGTTTAGGGAATCGCTTCCAATGAGTAATGTAGGGAAAGTCCTGAGACGTGTCCTTCTAGAGGAGGAACTCGAAAAGAGAGGAAAATAGGTTTCCTGACTGGTTTATTAGGTAGTTCTGGTAGAGGTAAATACTCTATTCTTAGATATCTAGAGGTAGTTAGAATGTCGCCGTCATGGAAAAGAATTGGAGCATATTTGGGAATACTTGGTGGAATCATCTTTGTCGTTGCAACATTCATTGCAATGTTGACGTATCCAGGGGGATATTCCTTCATTGACGACTCCTTCAGTTCACTTGGACGGACAGAAATCAATAGCATACCATCTATGCTCAACTATTATTTGTTCGTGACTGCTTGTACAGGTGCGGCCGTTTGTCTGGTACCATTCTTGTTCGTAATGCGAACATACTTCACAGAAACGACAAGTTTCAAGGTCTTGAGCTGGCTTGGCACACTATTGGGTCTTGGGGCAGCAATCAACCTGTCAGCCCTATCAATATTCGCAGGGAATCTCTTTGAAGATATACATGGAACCACTACAAGGATTTTCTTCATTCTTATTATGCTAGGTATTCTTTGTTACTCTATTGCAATACTCAAGAAGAGTGATTATGAGAATGTCTATGCACTGATTGGGCTTGTTGCTGTGGTGCTTTGTCTCCTCTATATCATTGGACTTTTCGGAGTCATGTCTGATATAATCGGGTCGCCTCTTTGGCAGAAGATCGCAGTCTACAGCTTGGTCCTGTGGTCAGTTTTCCAGGGCTATAAGCTCCTAAAGGTAATCGAATAACCAAATAAGCTAAGAAACTGGGGAGGAACACCTCCCCTAATATTTCTTAGATGTCCTCAAATGATGCACGTATAGTTGCACCGCAGTAGGTACACTGGGCTTCCAGAGGACCAATCCAATCTATCTTCTCATGAACAACCTGTGCGCCACAAGAGGGACACTTTACTGGTAGACGTACTGTTGTGGTCCTGGTACCATGAGTTTGAACACTGCCATGATGCTCCTGAGGAATCGCGTGCATCGGCGCGTCAACAAGTATACTCTCTGACCTTCTGCGAAGAGCAGCTGTACGACGTGATCGTCTTATTGCTACTATACAGATAATCACAGGAAGCAGGAAGGATAGGACAGCGATTAGCATCATCAGCTCAAAAAATGATAATGATTGGAAAAAGCCTGGAATATGAGCATCATCATAAACACCGACGCGATAGAACCCACTGGTATCAGAATACACCGAGTTCTCGGACACACGTATGTAGACAGTGCTATTGGATGCAAGATCAAAGTCGACACGAGGATAGTTTCCGTAATCAGTACCACTCTCAGCAATCACGTTAGAATATCCGCTATCATAAGCAACAGTGATTTTCACTTTCAAGTCCCAGAAAGAGTCTGAGTTGACAACTACAGTCCAGTGACCTGCATCTAGGTCTGCAACATAGCTGTTGGGGCTATAGTTCGAGAGATGCTCATTTTCTCGAGTGATATTAGCAACTAGAGAAGCCTGAGCAGACACAGTCCCTGCAAGAAGAAATAGGGACACTATGAAAGAGGCCAGTAGAAGTGATTGTCGTCTGTTCAATGATTGTCATCCTCAACAAAGTGTTAACAATACTCGATATTAGATTTGTCAGCACATGCTTACGCAGATTTTCCTGAACCTGATTGCTTGTGCTGCTTGCCAAGCTCCACATATAGCTCAGCACCAGCCATGAATGCTTCTTTCATTGAGTCAGAAACGTCCCTGATGACCTTCCCGGGTATACCAAGAACGAGACTTCCGTCAGGAATGACTGTTCCTTCAGTCACAACAGATCCCGCACCAATGACACAGTCATTACCAACCTTTGCGCCATCTAATACAATAGCCCCCATCCCAATGACTGTCCGGTCACCAATCTCACATGCATGGATGACACAATTATGACCAGCGGTAACATAATCACCTATGATGGTCGGGTTCATGAAAGTAGTATGTACAGAACAGTTGTCCTGGATGGACGTCCCCTTTCCAACACGGATGAAGTTCAAGTCAGCTCTTATCACAGCGAATTCCCAGACACTGGAATCAGCTCCAATCTCGATGTCACCAATCAGAGAGGCGCGAGGCGAGATGTAAGCATCAGGATCAATCTTTGGTGTTTTGCCATTGAACTCGTAAAGTCCCATTTGTTGCACCTTGACGGAGTGGTGCAATGTTTTGTCTTTAAGAGTATCTAAATATGAATAAGTAAACGCCATCAAGAGATGGTTCACTATGCCAATCACACCACTCCATTATCCCTTAGCATTTGGTTTCTCTAAGACCAACAAGAAGCTCTTGCTACCTGGAGTAGTGGTTGGTTCTGTGATTCCGGACATTGAAGTTCCACTCATGTGGATATTTTTCCGTGATTTACCAGACCATCTTATCCTCCATAGTCTAGTAGGAGCTGTGACAGCAGGTACGGTCCTTGCGGTTCTCGTCACTTGGTTACTGTACCCACCAATTATCTCCTCGATTTTTAAGGTTGATAGTAACGATTTGAAAGATGCATGTCGACTATCTGGCATGTTGGTTGTTTCCTGTCTAATCGGTATTCTCTCTCATCTCCTACTAGACTATCCCATGCATTGGTTTAATCCAATTCTATGGCCGTGGGTGGATCCATATGACATCATAGGACCACTTGTGCTTGTCTTTACTCCCTTTGGTCCAATTGATGGAATGGCATTTTGGATAGCAAATTTCCTTACTAGTGCAGTTATGATTGCTGCATGGATTCCGATATTCATCCAC
>JBHLRT010000123.1:0-5892 GCA_048882305.1 Candidatus Thorarchaeota archaeon | reverse complement strand
TGCTGTACGTGCAAGAAAAGCTGGTCAGAATGAAGCATTTCAAACATATGCCACAGAGATGGTTCGGTTCCGTAGATATGCACTCTCTGTTGACAAGTCTCGTTTGCAGATTCTCAAAATACTAGCTCACCTGAATCGTGCTCAGACCTCAGCAAAGACCACGATTGCACTACAAGAGGTAGCAAAGATACTTGGAATGCTTGGTGATGGAACAGATGCAACGAAAGTCGTTGCTAATGTAGATGAGATTGCTAGAAGACTTGAGGAGTTTGAAATTGAAGCCAGCATTTCCGATGAAGCTCTTGATTCAACAATGGAAGTTTCATCAGAGGACCTGTCATCAGCTTTTCAAGAGATTGATGCAGAAGCTGGTCTAGCAGAAGCACCCTCTGTAACAAGACCTGTCAGTGAAACAGATTCTCTTGAGGAAGATATCAAGGCACTAGAACGAGAGCTTGGAATGTAAACCTCACCAGAGATGATCTCGGTTTTCTCGATCGATTCGTTCAATCTCTCGTCTATTATGATATGAGTCTCTCATTAAATCTCGATATCGTCTGATGAAATCTTCAGCTATTAGTTGTCCACTCCTGAGCATATGGACTGTTTCTCGAATTGCAGTTTCAATTGATGCTGCATCTCTACGCAATGCATGCAAACGGGGACTCACCTCATAATCGGGTCTTGTTCGTTGGTCTTGATTATAACGACCAATAACTCGGTCTAGCTCATCTCGGAACGACTCCGGTTTTCTATAATATCCCTCATATGGACTTTGACGTACTGGAGTTTGACCCCAAGGACCAACTCTTGGTCTTGGAGCTTGACGCATCAATGGTTGATCATCATCATATTGCGACCTATCGTTACTGGAGAGAAGTGAATATACCATCCCTTCAATCTTTAGCCTGACATCACTTGTATTAAGATCCGTCTGTTCGATTTTCCTGACCCTTTGCATATCCGTCTGAATGTATTTGTCAAACTTTCTGGCAATCTCTATATAATCTGGAAGAACTTTCTTGGTTTGATCTGAGCATGTTGCTCTGAGTTCTCCTTGTTTCAGTTTGAATACCAGACGCTTTCTCAACCGTCCATCTTCCTCAATGGATTTGAGATAAATCAATGGGAAATCGAAAATAGTTTCCATCTTTTTCCTGACTCGTCCTGTTTCAGCGACAAAGACGAGTCTCTTGTTTGTGATATACAATGTGCCGAGAGCTTTGTCATTCTTTAGAAAATCACTTCCAGCAATCTTGACTTCTGGAAGTGCACAAACTGGAAGCTCCCCTACAGAGAGTTGACCATGTTCATAGAACTTTGCAAATTGCCCTTTGTAATATTCAAGACCATCAAGTTGTCGTCGAACATCTCTCAAGGTGTTTTTTAGTGGCTCAAGTGATTCATCTACATTTTGTTTGTAATAAATTCCCATCTCTGTAATTCTATTCGTTATTCCTTCGATGAATGGGAACTGATTTGGATTCCACCGAGTGTAATCAATGAAATTCTTAGTTTCAGCAGCCATTCTTTTTGCTATGATCTCCGCCTGGCTTGCAATTCTGTTCTTAATTGCAGGGAGTTCATTCTGAATTCCTTCTATTTTTTCTTCAATCCATCGATAATGAAGGAAATTAGCCATCCTAAGTGACACAAGTAGTCTCTTTGCGTTTGCAACTTTGCTTGTGAACTCTCTAAGTTTTGTATGTCCATACTGTATTGTCATGATAGCATGACGCATATCGAGCGCAAGAGATCTTCTTCTATCCTCAAGTAACACGACTCTCGATGAATGACATCTCGGGCAAATATCGATGGTCCTTCTTCCTTTGCTGAGGTCTTTTGATTCACACTGAGGGCATTCTTCAAATTTCTCGCCTGGAATGGGCACTCCAAGAATGTGATGACACTCACTACAAACTGTGTACTCACTAGACTTTGACTCAAGGCATCCTGAGCATAGTGCAGCGCCGCAGTCCTCACACATATGAGTTGCTCTTTCCGACTGGCAAGACCTGCATGACCCAATTGAGGAATCTTCTGTCACCTGAGTACCTCCGGTAGTCTACTTACATCGAGGAGTTATCTAAGAATAACCTGAGTATTATACGGGAAACATGGGGATATCCCTGTTGCAATCGGAATGTACAAGCCATATCAGTTATATCCGATTTGAAAAGTTGCAGTGCAATTCAAAGGCGATACTCATGGAAGACCTTGCTCAGACAGCCATCGAAGCAGCTTTAAACACTGGAGTGAGTTTTGCCGATGTTCGAATCGAGAACTCAACTACAACTATCATCGAACTTAATGATGGTATCACAAGACAATCAATGGCATCTCGCATGAAAGGTGCAGGAATTCGTGCGTTTATCGATGGCGCTTGGGCGTTTGCTCAAACTACTAATCTTACGCCCGCGGGGATGCGGACAACTGCTGAGTCTGTCGCTAAACTAGCTCTTGCGACACGTGAGCAAGTTGCTGTAAAATTTTCAATTGATGGTCCTACATATGTGGCTAAGGTAAATCTCAAAGTCAAGAAACCGTTCGAAGATGTATCCATTGAAGAGAAAATGGGTTTTGTGCAAATGATTGACGACCAAGCACGCGAATTTGATGAACGGATAGTGTCAACTAGAACAATCTATGGCGAACTTACATCTGAAATTCATATCGCTAATTCTCTGGGTACTCGTGTGACACTTCAGAATGCGATACCTCGTATTATTTCGGTTCCAACTGCAAAAGAGGGTAACAATAGGCAAAGGTTTCAGCAATCACTAAGTCTTCGTAGTGGATTTGAACAAATGGAATCCGAGGACGCACAAAACATTGGTACAAAAGCAGCGAAATATGCCATCGAACTTCTTTCATCGAAAGTAGCTGTAGGTGGTATCTATGATGTAGTTCTTGACCCAGCTCTCAATGGGGTTGTAACTCATGAAGCATTTGGTCACGCGACGGAAGCTGATAATTGGCCTGCACACGCCACAGTATTAGAGAATCTGATTGGCGAAGAGGTTGGTCCCAACTACCTGAGTATAAGTGATGACCCTACGCTAGAAGGAATGCGTGGGTCTACGGAATACGATTGGGAAGGTACTAAGACAAAGAAGCGTTTACTTGTAAAAGACGGTGTGTTGACAGATCTTCTTCATAGCTTAGAAACCTCAAGTCGTCTAGAGATGGAGCCAAATGGTGCGGCTCGAGCACAATCATTCATGCATATGCCTCAACCACGAATGAGTAATACTTTCATGGAACCTGGTGACTGGGGCTTTGATGAGATGATCGAGGACACAAAACACGGAGTTCTCCTCTGTAGCTTCAATTATGGTTATACACAGTCAGCCAAAGGTCAATTCATGTTTCAGGCAAGTCATGGCTATATGATTGAAAATGGCGAGAAAGGTCAGATGGTCCGAGAAGTATCCCTTGCAGGCAACATCCTCGAAGTATTAGCTAAGGTCGATGCCATAGGTAAAGACTTTGAGTTAGAAGGAGGGACTTGTGGAAAAGATGGGCAGAACATTCCCACAATGACTGGAGGCCCCCACGCAAGAATTCGTCAGTTGCCTGTAGGAGGCGTTTGAGATGAGCGAGCAACTCATTGAGATAGCCGCCTCTGCGGTCAAACAAGCTGAAAAACTTGGAGCAACACAGGCTGAGGCATATGTGGGTCAATCTCGTGCATTTGCAATCGAAGCGGAAAACTCTGCGATAAAAAATGCTGAAGAAAAAAGAGATGCAGGTATTGGCATTCGAACTGTCATAGACAAGAAGATTGGATTTGCATTTGTGACTACTCTCTCAGATAGTGATGTGCGTGAGGCTGTAACAAGGTCTGTGAAGCTCGCGAAAGTGTCTCTCCCTGATCCTGATTTTTCCAGTCTCCCTTCTGCTGATCACTCATATACTAATGTTAAGGGTCTTTATGACAAGAAAATTGCAGACTTACCTTCCGAATATACCGCAGACTTGATAATCAGAGTAATAGACTCATCAAAACAGGTTCTCAAAAATCACGATTTCGCGATAGCTGCTGGTGTTCAAAGTTCCTCCGGAATGAATGCAATCGTAAATTCATTGGGAATTTCCTTCTCGGAAACTAGAACTTCTATTCTATTGTATTCTACTCCTATTGTGAAGGAAAAAGGCGACCAAACTGCTAGCTATGACTATCAACTAACTCGTGACTTGAGTGAGATAGATCCTGAACAGGTCGGAGTTAGTGCAGCAGAATTGATACTTGATTTACTAGGTCCCAAAACAATTGAAGGCGGTGAAATGCCAGTGGTTTTCACACCTCTAGGTGCAGGAACTGTAATTGGTCATGGTTTTGCTGGTGCTGTCTATGCTGAGGAGGTTCAGAAAGGACGGTCTTACATTTCTGATGCTTTTGGTGATTCAATTGCATCTGAAGCCCTGCAGATATTTGATGATGGAATATTACCTGGAGGTTTGGGCTCTCGTACATTTGATGCAGAAGGATATCCATCCCAACGAACTTCAATCATTGAAGATGGAATTCTGAAAGGGCTTCTACACAACTCCTACACAGCAAATAAGGATGGTGTAGAAAATACAGGTAATGCCAGTAGACCATCATATGCAGGCCTCCCATCAATCTCTTCATCTAATTTTATTCTCTCCCCCGGTAGAGGCTCTCTTGCTGATCTGGTTTCTGAGATTGACAGAGGCGTTCTTTGTAGAAATACAGCTGATGAACCAAATATGACAACGGGTGATTTGAGTGCGATGTTGTATGAGGGATTCTACATTGAGAAAGGCGAGATTAAATACCCACTCAAGAACACTCTTGTTGGGATAAACATGCGAGACCTCCTACAAAGTATCAACAGAGTGGGAAATGATACCAAAACAACGCTCTCAATGATAACACCCTCATTTGTTGTGGATAGTGCAACTGTTACATCTGGATGAGCTACATTCTATCTACAACTGGAATTCCCAACACTACCAAACAGTTTGCCATAGTTGTTTTGAACGCACGTACAAGGGCAAGACGTGCAGCTCTCACGTCTGGTTCTGCTTTTAGAACTGGGCACGAGTCATAGAACTTACTGAAGAGGTTAGCAAGTCCATAGGTATAGGCGGTAAATCGGTTGGAAGCAAAACTAGTGCCCCATACGTGTTTTTTCAATGCCTTGGCTACTTCTAGAAGTTCTTCAGGCATCTGTGCAATCGCTTTAACCAATGCAAACTCAGAATCCATCGAGAGCAATGTTAGATTAGCTTTCGATGAATTTTCCTCTGTCTTCTCCAAAATCCTCTGAGCTCGAGCATGAGAGTACTGAAGATATGGTGCAGAGTCGCCATTGAAATCAAGTGCCTCATTCCATCTGAACGTAATCTGCCTGTCAGGTGAGGCATTGAGCATGAAATATCGCACAGCTCCAACTGCTACCTGATTGGCAACGGTGCCTTTGAATTCTTCATCTTCTTCCGGATTTCTTTTTTCTACTTCAACCCTTGCAAGTTCTGTGGCCTTATCCAATACATCATCAGTAGAATATCCAATCCAAGTTCCTTGTCTACCAGAGAAATCTATTCCTTCCAATCCTACAAACTCGTAAGCTATATGATGTGAATTCTCGCTCTCCTTCGAGTACCCAAGTATTTCTAAAACTGTGTACACCATTCTTTGTGGATGGGCTTGTCGTGAACCAATAACATTCATCACAATGTCAAACTTGCCAAGTTCCAGTTTTTCTCCATGAAGATCTGTCCGCATCACTGGTTTGCCATTTGGCTGATCTTCAAATTTAGAATACTTGAATGGATCATCAATTATTCCAAATTTCCAAAGCTGAAGTGCGACATCTGCTCCAGTATATGTTCTTGTTCCATCTGACCGGAACAGAATTTTGT
>JBHLRT010000122.1:0-5897 GCA_048882305.1 Candidatus Thorarchaeota archaeon | reverse complement strand
CCGTTGCATCAAGATGGCAACTAGCAGATAAACTGCCATCATGAAAGCTGTCAGATGATGAGCCAGAATTAAGGCAACCACCGATACTAGTGATAACACTCGGAACGATGCCCTTCGAGTCGATGATTCGACTGAAAGGAGGTAGAGATAAAGTGCGGCCGAAGTAAATCCCATTGTCGGTAAACCACCAAGATAACCTGCTACCCCACCATTGATTGTTGTGAGTGATGCTATGAACTTCGCAACTGATTCAAAATAGGGGGTATCTGTGATATTCATGAGAAGGTATGCCTGAATGGCATTCAATGATGCCAGGAGTTCTGCAGGACCTCCTAAGTTCTCCGAAAATCCTGATGCACCATTAGCGAATATGGGAGGAACAAATGCACTGTTGATGAAACTACTTGATGTGTTATCAATTTGAATTCCCAAACTTGGAAATCGGGCATTGATTTGATTCATAATGTTGATGACTCTATAGGTTGAAGAAACATCAGGAGCATCCCACTCAGGAAGCGGGAAATATCCATTGTCCAATGTCTTCATCAGATTTAGGAAATTAGCTGTCTGGTTCACACTATTGATTGGAAGTGCTGAGAGATTGTTGTAGGCAACCAATAGCTGAAGAGCTTGGAAGGTGGATTCAACAGAACTTCTAGCTCCCTCCCAATTAGCATATCCTCCATCATCATTTCTTGACAACCCAACGAAATCAAGAATTTGCGTAACTAGATCTGCTGGTGGACCGAATCCAAATGAATTGAGATAGAAAAGGGACATGCCGATATAATATGCCATGTCCATAGACGGAACTGCAACTTCACCATCATCTTGCGTGTTTTGAACAAATGACAAAACCTCCTGCTTGAAAGTCTGGTTCTGGAGAATCCCTTGTTGCGATAGGGTAAACGGCTCTTCAATTGGCGGCATATCCGCGTCTTCCAGATGTACGACCATTGAAGTGGGGTTCAACGTGATTGAGGAGATTAATATCAACACTAGTAGCATTGAATCTACTAGTATGGATAGTCCGTTCCTCAATTTCACGACCTCCTATTTTTTACGACGTAGAAGAACAGCGATGGTAATTATCACCACTCCAATACCTATTCCTAGGTAAAGAAGAAGTTCTTCTGGAAGTTCAATAGGAGGTGGAGAGCTTGTGTTTGTAGTTGTGGTTGGACTTGAGGTTACGGAGTAGATGTCAAAGTTAGTGAGGAGGAAAACTGAAACAAAAGTGTACGCAATGTTGGATGTAAAATCTGGATGTTCAGCATAGTCACCATCAATGTTGCGAACAGAGATTATGAAATCGTAAAGACCTGTCAAGTCCCTTGGAGATGATCCTAACAAATGAAGTGCTCTCACAGCTGAGTATGTATAAATTATGTGTGAAATATTGTTGGGACGAACAGTATCAAATTGACTTCTTCGAAAACCACCATCGAGATTTTGACTATTTTGAAGAAAGGAAATAGCTGTGCTAGGATTCAGAGATTGCGCCCCAAGAATTACCAAACCTCGTACCGCTCGATATGTATCTGTAACATCACTTGTGTCTCCGATGAAGCCACCCCAACCACCATCACTATTTTGGATTCCTTGCAAGAATGAAATTGCATTACCTATGTTATTTGGTTGAGCTGCAAGTAGCTCGAGCGATCTCAGAGCTCTATAGGTCGATACAACAAATGCAGTTGTATCACCTGAGGTCTTTACAAATCCACCATTGGGTTGCTGCAGACCTTGCAGGTAAGTGATTGTTTCTGCGGGATTTGGATATGTAACGCCAAGTAGATTATAAATTTCTAAAGCACGCAAGGTGCTTTCAACGTAGGAGCCAGAAAGACCAAAGCCGCCGTCCGGATTCCTATAAGATGCAACATAATCAATTATTCCTTGAATATTATCAGGCATTTGATCCAATAGGATTTGTGTATTAACTGCATCAAAGGTCTCTCGAAGGGTGGGAGATTCTCCAGGCGTGCCGCCATAACCATCGCTGGTTGGTGGCTGCGACACATATCGAATGGTTGCAGTAGCATTTGTTGGAGATTCTCCCAGTATTGATAGCGCTTGGACAGCAAAATAAGTTCCAATCAAGGAAGAGTCTGTACTAGTTGGACTTAACCTGAATCCGCCATCCAAATCCTCTAGAGAGTAAAGATAGCTAGTCACTGAAGAGATATTCAGTGCTGTTCCGTTTAGATGGTAGATGGAATCTAAAGCAGCAGCTGAGTAGCTTGCTGATGTGCTTAAAATATCGACTTGGTTAACATATCCACCTGAGCTAATCAATTGTAGACCTTGAAGAAAACCAAGCGCCGCTGATGGATTGTTGGCATCTGCACCATAGATAGCCAGGCCCAATAATGCGTCTTGCGACACTGTTGCTCGAGATGTCCAGAATATTCCCTTCTCACTGTTTGTTTGAAGGCCAAATCCACCATCTGGATTTTGCGCTCTTTTAAGATACTCAACAACTTCAGTGACATTGTTTGGAGCTCTGCCTATGAGTTCGTAGGACTTTATGGCATGGTACGTTGAATGAACATCACTGTCAGTATCTAGCAGGTAAGAATTGAATCCACCAGTCAATGAGTTCTGCAGCTTGTCAAGGTATTGCTCAATAAGAGTTGTATTCAAGCCGGTATATCCTAACCAATCTAAGACTTGTAGAGCCATTTGAGTTGGAGACACACTACTGCGATCATCCTCCCAGTTCCCAAAACCTCCAGAAGATCTCTGGAAAGATAGAACCTTTGAGATCAAGTAGCTGGTGTCAGAAGGAGTAAGAGATGACAAAGCGGGATCAAGAAACTTGATCGTTCCAACGCGGAAAAATATCTGGTCCATCGACACAGCATTATTCCCTTCAATATTCCTTGTCTGGTTTACGAAGTTCAAAGTCTTAGAGTCGAATGTTGAGAGATTTGATGGTGTATGCAGAACCTGTTCTGTTGACACCATAGTGATTCCTGTCTCGTGAAATAGTCCAGCATTCGGGATTAGAAATAATCCAAAAACACCGATGAGTATTCCTATCCTGAACGCATTGTGTAATTGTATCATTACTGCAACCAACTGAAGTTAAGTCAAATCAAGAAGGAAGATCACCAAAGATTGGTGGTGGCGGGCTTCTCAATTCGATACAAAAGACATCTTTGAAATTATATATAACAATAATTTCGTAACCTTGAGAATTGCGAAATTCAATAAACGCGTATAAGCCTCTATTTCATCTATAACGCTTTATGACGGTTCGAAAGAGTTTTGCCTATCTAGAAAAACAGAAATTATTCTAGATGTATATGAAATAATTTACCAATCAATGCAGGGATTTACGTCACTATAGACAGTTTAATAATGGACCATAGTGAGACTCGTTTTAGACTAGAGGAAACAACTTCTCTAAGTGATGATTAGTAATCTGGTCTTTGAGTTTGGACCAGACACTCACCTTCATTGATAGTAACGGTGGGTATGATAAGATGAGCAAAGAAAAACAAGTTTACATTTTTGGCGCTGGAAAAGCTGATGGCGATGGTTCGATGAAGAATCTACTAGGTGGGAAAGGTGCATCCCTTGCAGGAGCCACTTTACTTGGTCTCCCAGTCCCGCCTGGATTTACTATTTCAACTGATGTTTGTAACCAGTATCTTGCTTCGGGAGGTCTGAGCGAAGCTATCCAGGAAGATGTCAAGGCAGCTATAGCCAAGATTGAGGAATACATGGGGATGAAGTTTGGAGACCCCAAGAACCCGCTCCTTGTATCAGCTAGATCTGGTGCTAGACAAAGTATGCCAGGTATGATGGAAACCGTCTTAAACGTCGGTTTAACGTCCTCTACGATACCCGGACTTATAGAGACTACCCAGAATGAACGGTTTGTTTACGACTCATACCGCCGATTGATTATGATGTTCTCCGATGTTGTCATGGAGAAGGCGGCTGGTATTGAACCAGAGGAAGGTCATGGAATCCGACAACAACTTGAGAGAATCCTTGAGAGGAAAAAGAAAGAAGCAGGTTGTCTTACAGACACATGTCTTTCAGTCGAACATCTCAAGGATCTTGTTGGTGAGTTCAAGGACGCCATCAAGAAAACACTCGGTGTTGACTTCCCTGATGATCCTTACGAACAGCTTTGGGCAGCTATTGGTGCCGTCTTCAAGAGCTGGGGCGGTGCTCGAGCCGTTGCTTACAGACGTATTGAGAACATCCCTGATGAGTGGGGTACTGCCTGCACGGTACAAAGTATGGTTTTTGGTAATTTTTCAGAAAATTCAGCGACTGGTGTTGCATTTTCAAGAAATCCTGCAACTGGAGAAAACAACTTCTACGGTGAGTTTCTTATCAATGCGCAAGGAGAGGACGTTGTTGCAGGAATTCGAACACCTAATGCAATGAACGATGAGAGCAAGAACGAGCAGAGCAAAGATTTGCCTACGCTTGAAGAAACAATGCCTGATGTATACAAACAGCTTGTCGATATCAAAAACACACTTGAGAACGATGTCAAAGATATGGTAGACATTGAGTTTACAATTCAGGAAGGCAAACTGTTCTTGGTACAACACCGGGTTGGTAAAAGAACTGCGACTGCCGCTTTAACTATCGCCATGGACATGCTTCACAACAAATTCATCGACGAGCCAAATGCAATCTTGCGAGTGGCACCTGAACAGCTCGGACAACTACTTTATCCAATACTGGATCCAGTGGCTGAGAAGGAAGCAACACCCATCGCGCGAGGGCTTCCTGCAGGACCTGGAGGTGCAGTTGGCCAGATTGTATTTACCTCAGAAGCTGCAGTTGAATGGAGCAAGAAAGGTAAGGATGTTGTCCTCATCCGTGAAGAAACCAGCCCTGAGGACATCGAAGGAATGCGTGCAGCACACGCGGTCTTAACTGCGCGTGGTGGCATGACTAGTCACGCAGCGTTGGTTACTCGTGGATGGGGCAAATGCTGCATTGTTGGTGCGTCTGGACTTGATATTAACACATTTGAGAAGACAGTTATAATCAATGGCAAACTCTTCAAAGAAGGAGATACCCTGACTCTAAATGGGACTCAGGGTCTGGTCTACGATGGCGCGTTGCCGATGATTGAAGCAACTGAGAATCCAAAATTACAGGAATTCATGAGCCTCATCGACAAATATCGTCGTCTTGGTGTAAGAGCAAATGCAGATAATCCCCATGATGCAAAGATAGCTCTAAACTTTGGTGCTGAAGGAATTGGCCTCCTCAGGACAGAGCATATGTTCTATGGAGAAGGAAGCGATGAACCGTTGTTTCTATTGAGAAAGATGATTCTCAGTAAGACAAAGGGTGAACGCCTTCATGCTCTTGAGGAGCTCAAACCATTTGTTAAGGAGGATATCAAAGCTACTTTAGCAGTGATGGATGGGTTACCAGTGACTATACGACTACTTGATCCACCACTCCATGAGTTCGTACCCCAATCCAGAATCGGTCAAGAACGTCTTGCACATGCCCTTAGTATTGACATTGAAGAAGTCCGAAAACGTGGCGAGCAGATTCATGAAAACAACCCCATGATGGGACACAGAGGTGTCAGACTAGGAATCACATATCCGGAAATCTACGAGATGCAGGTCAGAGCAATTCTTGAGGCTGGTGCTGAGCTCATCAAGGAAGGGAAGAAGGTCCATCTTGAGATAATGATCCCAGTAACAATTGGCAGTGCGGAGCTCAAGACGATGGAGCTCATTGTGGATCGTGTCTACGCAGAGGTCCGAAACGAGGTTGGGTTTGAAATCCCATATATGTATGGTACAATGATTGAGATTCCGCGAGCATGCATGCGTGCAGGAGATATGGCTCAGAGTGCCCAATTCTTCTCATTTGGAACAAATGACCTTTCGCAGATG
>JBHLRT010000121.1:0-5909 GCA_048882305.1 Candidatus Thorarchaeota archaeon | reverse complement strand
TCACTTGTTGATTCCTCGACAAATGAGATTTCCTGAACATCATCATCATGAATATCATGGAACTCTACTCCGAAGTTCTGCATCTCATCTTCGGACTCGTGATTATCATCTCCTGAATCTTCATGGAGTGTGAAGTAATGATTCACGTCATGATTAGATGCAACATCTTCTCTAAGATAGTTCAAGATTGCAACACTTGATGTTTCTGAGGTGTATGGAAAGTTACCAATCTCAATGTCTATTTTGAGTTCTGTTCCCCCTTCGATAGTGTATTCTGCTTGGACACCTTCATCATCTGTAACGGTTCCATTGTAATCATCCATGTATATGTGTCCATAGAATTGCAAGGTTAAGTCAGCAAAGCTTGAAAATGTGTGATTTTCGGTGGTGTCAGATACAAGAAGGAGTGATTCATTATCATGTTCATCATCTTGCCAACCTGGCATCCAATTCTTGAACCAATCATCCTCCCAGTTATCACTTAGTCCCCCTTTTGTGTACGATGCATAGACCTCTTTGTTGACACCATTATTGTCGGTGATGGCTCCAGTCTTCAGGATCCACTCAAACGCGTCAAGCGGTGCAAAGTTTAGTGTTTCATTGGGTTGATAGACACCATCCCCATTACTGTCCTCAAATTCAACAATCATCATGAAGTTCATCATGAATCTAGCGAGGCTACCATTGTCATCAGTAGTGTACCAATATTGGTATGATGGCAGGTCTGGATTCAACATCACCGTCATGACATCTGTTTCTATCCATGCGGTCCCGTCATCATCCCGTCGCTCTTCTAGATCATGCGGAGAGTCATCCTCAACAACACTCGTGTGATCATCATCTGTGGATGTGCTATCATCACTAGCTATTTTGAAGGCGTGCACTGCTACAACCGATGAAGTAAGTAAGAAAAACATTGCAAAAAACAAAGCCTTTCCAAACAGAGCTTTGTTTTTCAACTAATAAGTCACCAAATTATTGCTTCACATTTCTATTTATAATCACGATTGAGTATCCTACATACCTTATAGACAAAGAAGTCCTCATATCGTTTCTTTTGAAGATTAACGCTTTAAGACACTTCTGAATTATTCAGTGAGTTTGTTGATTTAATTAGAAAAATCAACTTGAATGAAACTTCGGAGGTGGTGAAAAATTAACTATCTCAATTTTGCTCAAATCATCAACGCAATGTGTTTCCCCTCTACACCTCATCCGTGTAAGATAAGCTCGAGTATAGAGCCTAGTCGCCTTCATATTTCTGGGACGTTGCCTGCGTAATATTAAGTGCATGGGATAATCATTGTTAACCTCCAAAATTTGGCGCCAATCAAAACTATGAATCCCTGAATAGTTCCAAATAATCTGTGTTGACAAATTGCCCATTGATGTAATACTTCTCATGAGCTGTGCCATAATGCTTGAATCCAATTTTCTCATAGACATGTTTAGCTCGAGGATTATGGGAATGCACCGCTAGTTCAAGACGTCGCAAATTTAGGTGGGTCCAAGCAAAATCAATTAGCAATCTCAAAGCTTCACTTCCATATCCCTTGTTCCAATTCTCTTCCTCATAGACTGCAATTGCAAGCTCTCCTGATCTGGAAAGCCAATCAATCTCATATACAACTAAAGATCCAATCATCTTTGCCTCTGGAACTTTTTCAATAGCGAGATGGAATCCTTGTCTTTTTTTAATTAGTTCACTTACTGATTGAATCCACTCCTTCTGCATATTCCGAGTGGTTGGCATGAAGCTTCCTAGCAGAACTCTCATCTCGATGCTATTTACATGCTCCATCATATAATCGAGATGACGCTCCTCAATTGGTACTAACTGCACTTTAGATCCCACAAGCACATCATACACCTCTCTATCAATTCAGACATAAAGCATGTTTCAATATGAGTAGTTTAGATTAGGAACTTTCGATAGGCTCCTATTTTTTCTAGTTACATGAAATTGCAAAATCGAACATAGCTCAAAATGCAAATATGTTAACATTTCATTTGATTTACAGCGTTAATTTTCCTGATTTGGCAATGTGTCCTTTTTGACGTTTAGAAGGCAAACATTTTATCCCCCAAATTGATTCGCCTTTAATATCTCCATCGGAGTGACAGAACAATGGCAGAGCCTAAATCGAAGCCAGTCGTCATAATTGGAGCTGGCATCTCAGGAATGCGTGCTGCGCTTGATCTCGCGGAAATGGGGGTCAAGGTGTTCCTCGTCGAGAAACGACCTTCTATTGGAGGTCATATGTCTCAGTTAGATAAGACATTCCCCACTCTAGACTGTAGTATGTGCATTCAAGGACCATGGATGGTCGACTGTTCACGCCATCCCAATATTGAGCTTTTAGCTTATTCTGAAGTTGCTGAGATTACTGGCAAAAGAGGTGATTTCACTGTAAAAGTTCTCAAGCATACAAGACGCGTGGATGCTGAGAAATGTACAGGATGTGGTGACTGCCAAAGAGTCTGTCCTATTGAAGTTCCAAATGAATACGACTTGGGTCTCAAGATGAGAAAGGCTGCCTACATTCCTTTTCCTCAAGCAGTTCCAAACATCGCCACTATCGACAAAGAGAGCTGCATCGAGTGTATGGTCTGTGTCAAAACATGCAAGGCTGAGGCCATTAGTTTTGATATAGCTGATGACACTGTGGTGATAAATGCAGGATCCATTATTGTAGCAACTGGGTATGAGCTGCTCGACCTTACCACAGTACCTGAATACGGTTACGGACGTTTTGCGAATGTAGTGAGTGCACTTGAGTATGAGCGAATGGTATCTGCAAGTGGACCTACTGGTGGAGTAGTCATGAGACCATCAGATGGGCGAGAGCCTCATCGGATAGCTTTCATACAGTGTGTTGGATCAAGAGATGTCAATCACTGTTCATATTGCTCCAAGATTTGCTGCACTTACGCAACGAAGGAGGCCATCATAACAAAGGAGCATACTCCAGAAGTTCACATTGATATTCTGTATAATGACTTGAGAGCATTTGGCAAAGGATTTGAAGAGTTTCTTGTCAGAGGTGAAACCGAGTACGACATTCACTATGTCAAGGGGCTCCCAAGTGAAATCCAAGAAGAGTATGGTACAGCCAACCTCATAATTCGTCATAGTGATGCAAAAGGCCATGACGTTCTCGTTGACAAGTATGATTTGGTCGTTCTCTGTCCTGCAATGGTTCCCTCTTCAGATACCGCGATTTTTAACCAATTAGGCATCAAGACGGATGAGTCCGGATTTGTTCTTCCCGATGCGGAATCTCTTATGATTTCAGAAACTGGAATACCTGGAGTCCATATGTGCGGCGCGGTTCATATGCCAAAAGACATTCCTGACTCAGTTGCACAGGGTAGTGCTGCAGCAGCACTTTCTGCATTAGATATCTCAATTCCACAAGGGGAAGAAACAGAAGCGCTAACAGAGGAAGATCTCGAGCTAATTGCTCAAGAACCTCGTATTGGTGTAGTCATCTGTTCGTGTGGAATCAACATTGCTGGAACTGTAGATGTTGCTGAAGTGACCCAGTATGCAAGTGGACTTCCAAATGTTGTCTATTCAGAGAATCTTCTTTATTCATGCTCATCTGATGCCCAAGTGGTCATCAAAGATGCTATCAAGGAACATAATCTGAACAGATTGGTAGTTGCTTCATGTACCCCTCGAACCCACGAACCACTCTTTCGAGCTACGATAGAGGAAGCTGGACTCAACAAGTATCTGTTCGAGCTAGCCAACATCCGTGAACATTGTTCATGGGTTCATCAATCTGACAAGGATGAGGCAACATCTAAGGCTATGGACCTCGTGCGAATGTCTGTGGCGAGAGCTAGGCTTTTAGAGGCCCAGGAAGAGGCTGTCACCCAGATAGAACCAACTGTTCTCATTATTGGTGCGGGAGTAGCTGGGATGGCAGCAGCTGAGGTAATCGCACAGAAAGGATTCAATGTCATACTCGTCGAGAAACAAGACAAGGTAGGAGGATTTCTGAACGAACTCACTACTGTCAATTTTGATCACCGACCAGCCTCAGAAATTGTAGTGGACTATGAAAATAGAATCACCGGGAAAGATAACATCAAACTCATGCTGAATTCTGAGGTTATTGATGCAAAGGGTTCAGTTGGTGAGTTTGAAGTCGTCATAAAGACAGGCAATAAAAAGGAGAATCTGACAGTTGGAGTTGTGATCGTTGCCACAGGCGCAGCAGCTCTTGAAGAGAAAGGTCTCTATGGCCTCAAGAAACTTCCCGAAGTTATGACTGAAGTAGAGTTCAACAGTCGAATTAACAGCGGAGATGGAATTGAGGATGGAGAGACCTTTGCAGTCATTCATTGCGCAGGTTCTCGTGAAGATGCATCCTTGGAAGGATCTCGTACATGGTGTTCGGGTATCTGTTGCATGGTGGCTTTGGAACACACTCTGGAACTTCTTGATAAATATCCAAACTCACGAGTCTTTCACTTTTACCGGGACTTACGTGTCTTCTACGATGCAGAGGACAAGTATCGAGAAGCTAGAAAGAAAGGAGTTGTATTCGTAAGATTCGATGGAACAGCTCCGCCTGATGTCAAGAAGGGTAATGAAAAAGCGCTAGCTATCAACGTCACAGATCAGGTTCTCGGAGCTGACTTGGTCATTGATGTAGACCACGTCGTACTAGCAACAGCCATGGTACCTAGACCAAACAAGGAGATATCCGAACTTTTCAAAGTACCATTGAACTTGTCTGGGTTCTTCATGGAGGCTCATCCCAAACTCAGACCTGTTGATTTTCAGACAGATGGGGTGTTTGTGGCTGGTGCTGCCACAGCTCCAAAAAATATTGGTGAATCCATCAACCAAGGTCAAGCAGCTGCGTCGAGGGCACTTGTTCCTCTAATCAGAGGTATTCGAAAAGCTGAGGCTATTGTTTCTATGGTAGACCCAGAGATATGCGTTGGGTGCGGAACCTGTGAGATAAATTGTGCCTATAATGCCATAGAGGTTGTTCCTGGAGACGGAAGTCACGATTATGCAGTAACTAATCCTGTTCTCTGCCAGGGTTGTGGAAAGTGTGGTGCAGGTTGCCCTGCTGGTGCTATCACCATGAAACACTTCACTGACGACCAGATATTATCTCAGATTCGTACTGCTTTGCAAGATATGCCTGCAAATGACTCACGGATTCTGGCGGTTCTCTGCACATGGTGCAGTTATGCTGGAGCCGATAATGCTGGAGTTTCCAGGTTTCAACAGCCACCCAATGTGAGGGACATTAGAGTGATGTGTACAGGTAGGATAAGTGTGCAACACATATTGGAAGCATTCAGACAAGGGGCTGACATGGTCTGGATCTCAGGTTGTCATATTGGGGACTGCCACTATGTTGATGGGAACATTTCGTTTGAACGAAGATTCGCCATTGCAAAGAAGATCATAGAGAAAGCTGGACTTGAACCCGACCGACTTCAGTTCACCCATATCAGTGCGAGCGAAGGCTCGATATGGGCTGAAACTGTGAGGAAGTTTGCAGAAATAGCTGACAAGCTTGGACCAAGTCCATTGAGACCAAGGAGGCGATAAGATGACAGAGTCATGGGGTCAATTCAAGTCATTTGACGGGAAGAAGTTCAAAGCATTGGATGTTGATTTCACAAATGAGGTTTCCAAATTGATTGGCGGCAAAGACCTCACAGCATGTTTTCAATGTGCAAAATGCAGTGCTGGTTGTCCAGTTTCTGATAAGGTAAATATCCAGATTCATGAGGTGATGAGAATGTTGCTTTTTGGACTCAAAGAAGTTCTTGAATCCGATATGGTCTGGTTGTGTACGACCTGTTACACATGCCAGGAACGCTGTCCGCAGGGAATCGATATCACAGACATTCTCTTTGGATTGAAGAATATG
>JBHLRT010000120.1:0-5959 GCA_048882305.1 Candidatus Thorarchaeota archaeon | reverse complement strand
GATAATCTCCAGAGCATCGCTAAGTGAATCTGAGTCAGCATCTTGATGGAATAAATCGGAATCAATCCAATACTCGTCTTTGTCAAGGATCCCGTTTCCGTTCACATCACTATTATGCGAATAATGAAGTTCCATTCCTACAGTATGATTACCTGTGTTCTCAATATACAGAGTATAGATTCCCTTCTGGACGACATACTCCGAGAAAACATCAGTGGCTTCCCAAGCTGAAGCTTCTCTATAGTCCTCGATTGCAACTAGATTGAGGTTTGGGTCCAGAAGTGTGAATGAGGCAATTCCACCAAACCATCTAGCAGTCACATTGATTGTTGTGGGTGTTGTAATTGGAATGTAGTAGGTTCTAGCTCTTGCAAAACCAATCTCGATGTTGAAGTCCTCTTCGACAGGAACGCCATACTCGTAGGACATTGTGTAGGCAATACTGGCACCAATTGATCCTGCCAGCTCTGCACCTAGTTGATACCTATAACTCGGATTTACCCAGGTGTCATCAGGTGTTCGATAAGCATCATCATAGGAATAGCCTGATTCAAAGGGGACAACGAGATTCATGTATCCTCTATCAATGAGATCGTGATATTCATACCATGCTGAATTCCAAACTGGATTTTCGGAGGTGGGAATTGGTTTAATATAATTTTGACCATAGTTATTGCTCATGACTCGTGTAAGGTCCGCCCAATATTGACTTACATGATAATTAGCTTCGCCAAGCTCCTGGTAAGTAACGAAAACACGTTCATCTGAAAGTGCATATGGATTTTCGACGAGTAAGGCTTCAACAATGTACATTGCAAGAACATCAATTTCATTATCAAAAAAATACGACGCGATTTCATGACCGCCATAGGGTCCCCATTGAGCATATCTGCAATTCATTGCGATGAAATAGATATCTAATGGCCATTCGTATGCTGACAATGGTTCAATCAGTTCAAGCAGGGTTGCCATTCCCGATCCAGCTTCGTTTGCTCCTATAGAGACATACCACGAATCATAATGACCAGCAATCACAATGGCTGGATTATTACCTGGTAGGTATCCTGGAAGTTTCCCAATGACATTGAGATGTGTTCCATATACTTCTGTTTCCATCCTTCCGTTCGATAGCTCCCGCATTTTATGAAGAAGATAGTTACGGGCTTCCAAATTGTTACCAGTTGCAGCCACAGTCTGGTCCAATGCCCATCTTGAACCGTTCTCCGTGAACTCTCGAACAAAATCTCGAAAGCCTGAATATGATGTTTCGGAGTAAATGTCAAGGGCGTGGTTATCACCGTAGACCCTAGGAAGATTCCCGACATCTTCAGAATCCTGAGCTAGATTGCCTGCAACGCTTAGGTTGGTATTTCTACTAACAAAGACCGGTGCTACCAACAATGCCATGAGTAGAAATGCGAGCAGGCTTGTTCTCATGATGAATCTCGTAAGCTTTCCTCGCTATGAAGGTTACCTTACAAGTAAGATTCCTTCAATTAGGTTTCATTTTCTTGAGCCTTGTAGAATCAAATATGTCAAGCCACCAGCATAAGCTGAAACAATCCGTTGTATTCGATGTTCCTCATTTAGCTTCTCCATATCTCCTGTTGTGATATCCGAACGTGTAGATTCCTCTGCGACGAAGCGCGAAACCCAAGGGAGGTCCATTAATGCATTTCCTTTTTCAAGAAGTTGGAGAATTCTGATTGCAGTTTCAAAACAAAGTGCTTGTGCAAACCTCTCAGATTCCTCTCCAAGTGCAGATTTGCTACTTTCAACAATCTCAACAATCGCATCGAACGCTTCAATTACCTGGTCGATTATCTCCTCTGTTGAAATCTCGTTAAGGGTTTCATCCGCAACGCTCTGTTTCAATGATGAAAGTAAGACTCTAAACTTTCGTTCAGGGGAGATTTTGGGTTTCTCTCCAAACTTTGCTTTTTGTTTATAGTCGCTCATTTCCTCAAACAACATTGCACCCGGATCTTTTGCAGTTTCTAACCGCGAAGCAATCTCTATATTTTCGCCGGAAAGAAGCCCTATGAATAGCTCAAGTTCTGGATTTTCGCTTCTACCATGTCGAATTCTATAAATCTCTGAATAATGATCTTTTATTTCTTGTAGCAAAAATGAAATGAACTCTCTTTTGTTCCAAGGAGTTCTAATTCCCTCAACTTCTGATGAATACTTTGAACATGTTGTTATTCTTGATGCATACTGGCGTAGCACGTTCAATGTTTCAAATAATCTGTTATCAATTGATGGATTTCCAATGAGTGGCCAATCAAACGGTCTTAATCCTTCTCCACCTGTGATCTGATTTCCTAGCATTGTTTTTGCTTGCATAGATACGATATACGCTGTAGTTTCCTCAACTAACTCGTCTTGATTTAGGGTGAACACTTGGTCTATGTCAAAATCGCATCCCGTCGCTTTCATAATTACCATTGTTAGAAGTGATTGCAGTCTTTGTGAACGCATTGATTCATCAATCACATACCCCTTCCCGATTGGACTTGGAGTGAAAACAATATCAAGAATGCCGCGTTGCTCCATTGCATTAATCATGTGTCCAACTAGCTCATCACGAGTTGATTCAGACATCATCAGACTTCTAACAAATTGCTTGATTCCATCAATAGGATAGTCTTCAGGCATATCCGTTGGACTGACTACGAGTTTAGGAATTGCCATCAACCAAAGAAGAGCTATTGCCTCATCTTTTGCAGATCCAATGATTTGTTGCCCAGACTGAAATTCCTCTTTGTCCAAACTGAATCCTGCCCAACGAGGTGCATCCATGAGAAACTTCAAAGTCTCGTCATCATGGAATGTCTTAGATAATAAGTGCAACTTGACTTTGCGATACATCTCTATGGGATCTGAGGAAGTTATAGAGAATTTTCCAAGACCAAGCTCCTCTCTTAGTTCAAGCGCATCTTTTCTACACCATCCCTCAATGGCTCTATAGAGCCATGTTTGATGGAGATTCCCAATAATCGTCTTGGTTATATCTAACAGTTCAGAACCCATCAAGTGTCCTCCTCAAACAACTTCCTCAAGACATCTTGACGGTTAACATTTCCTTCAAGTGAAAATCGAATATACAAGAGCATATCAAGAACAGCTCTTTCCACATCAATCTCCACACCTGAGTCCACCAGTTTCGAAAAGACCAGATTGCCCAATTCCTCTTCCATTTCAACATTATCTGGCACTCGCAGACTCATCCCGGTTTCAAAACCAGCTTCAACCTCTAAACCTCTATACTTGACATCAACAACAGTTCCATATGGATAGTTCCGGTTACGAACATAGATTCTCATTCGTGGTTTTAGTCCAAAGAATTCTATGTCATCGAGTAGTTTTGTAAGTCTTGTCTGGAGGAATGAGCTGGACACATAAGCTCTTTTCAAATCGTTAAGAGGTATTCTTTCGGCTAGATAAGAAGCGATTAGTATTTCCCTTTTATAACTGAATGTTTCGAAATCAATCCCTGAGTCATTTAGGAATGCCTCGACTCCAAAACTACCCAATGAGTCGATGGTGATCTCGATAGGTTTGATCTGTCCCTTTTCATTAAGAGATATTCCTTTTCCAACATCGAATGTCCTAATATCTTCAGGTCGAAAACTTGGCAGCATTACACCAGAGAGGCTCTTGTGCGTCACTTCGATAAGCACTGCATCAACAGAGGTCTGCTGGGCAGAACAATAGAACAAACCCGGAAGAAATGCGTATAGATTGGCCAAATTATCTGACTCATCCACCTCATCAACACGAGGCATAGAGTACCCCACACCTTTGAAATATCCAAGGTCGGAAATCCCTATCAGCCACTCATCTTCAGGAAGGACACTTTCCTGAATCTCGACCAGCCGCAAAGACCTCCTACTTGGAACATACAACTACTTCTCACCGGTCCCGCAGAGTGCGGTGTTTTCGGATGATTTGAATCTTTGGCAAGTATACCCTTTAGATATATATCAAGTTCTTCGACGAACTATTAGACCAACTGCTAGTATTGCTATTATACCTGAACCGATTAATATGGCTGGGACAACTAGTCTTTCTGGTCTAAATTCAGCATAGTTTGGATCAGTACCGTCCTCATACTCTTGGATGTTGGTGACCGCATCATGGTCAGGATCCTCTAACGAATCATTAAGTGTTGGATTGAGTCCGTTTTCAATTTCCCATAAATCGGGCATAGAGTCCATGTCTGAATCTGGGAGACTAGGATTACAGTCGTATGCATACTCGACAGCGTTTGTAACGCCATCATTGTCTAAATCCTCTGATGCATCCGAGGGATTTAATGGATCGAGTCCATATTCGAGTTCCCACGGATCCGACATGGAGTCTGAGTCGGAATCATTTGAGTTCAGATTGGTTCCCAGAATCATCTCTCGACCATCACTTATTGAATCGGCGTCTTGGTCCATGTTGAAATACTCCGAATCGAACCAGAACTCTTGGCTGTCTAGAACATCATTACCATCGATATCGGTTTCATAAGATATAGTGACCTCATGTCCTACACTTGTTCCTCCCAGATTGATAACATTCAATCTGTAGAGTCCTTTAGTGGTTACAAAATGGTTGAAGACTGCAGTTTGCTCCCAAGGAGATGCATCAAAAGCGACCATCTGGTCGATGAGTTGGTCGTTTGAATCATAGAGGGAGAATACTGTTCCACCACCCCACCATCTGCTAGTCACATTAATTGTTGTGGACGCACTGATGGCTACAGAGAAGTTACGGCTGTGGCTTGGTATTAGTGTAAAACTCAGATCATGGGTAGTAGGTTCACTATAAGCTCTGGCCATTGTGAACGCCATTGCACTACCTATCGATCTCACAGCATCAGCTGCTATTTGATAATTATAAAGTGGATTAGCCCAGGTGTCTTGAGCAGTGTGATAGGCTACATCATATAGAAATCCACTCTCGTGTGCAAAGAGCGCTGTATACCCTTTTTGTACAAATGGCCAGTGATCAGAAGCTTGCCAGCCTGAGAAATCACTCGACAGCACCGGAAGTATTGTATTCTGGCCATAGTTGCAACTTGTCATGGTTGTGAGTTCAGCCCAATATTGTCCCAAATGGTAGTCTCCTAAGGGATATGCCATGAGTACCTGAGCCCCTGGGGGTGCACCTGGATCTGGAACAAGAAGCATATCGACATTATAGTAAGCCAGAAGTTCAACTTCTCTATCCTTCATAATTTGTGCTACTTCATTGCTGCCAATGAGGCCTATCTCTTCAGCATTCCAGAAGCCAAAATAGATGTCTAATGGCCACTCATACATTGACATCACTTTTGCAATCTCCAGTGCTGCAGCTACACCAGTACCATCATCGTTTGCTCCTGAAGCACTTGCTACTGAATCGTAATGACCTCCCACCATTAGAGCCGGTGCATTAACTGGTAGATACCCTGGTAGCTTACCTAAGACTGATGCGTAGTCACCAAGGACTTCTATCTCTATCCTACCATTGGATATGGTAGTCAGCTCGCTGATAATCCACTCTCTCGCAGCAATGTTATCTGCACCAAGGTTTGTCGGGATTCCAACTGGTCGTGGTCCATTCTCAGTAAGTTTGATTATGTAATCTCGAAATGAGTTCATCTGTATTCTATAGAACACCTCACGAGAATAATCGACCCCATAGACTCTCTCAAGATCAGCCACCGCAGGGATGAATTGCTGGTCCGCAGGCTCCTCTGGTACTGTTTGATCACTACTGACAGGCATAACTAATATCAACAAAAAAATGAAGAGCAAAGGGAAGTTTCGTTTCATATGGCGACCTCTTCTAGTTCCACGGGTCTTTTCGTCGTCGAATATAAACAAATGCACCGATTACAGCAATAATCAGAACCGGTGCTATATAAAATTCAGTGGGAATCTCCATAGCTTGTGGTTCCTGAGGATTCGTTCCATCTAGATACTCT
>JBHLRT010000119.1:0-5959 GCA_048882305.1 Candidatus Thorarchaeota archaeon | reverse complement strand
CTTACAGTTACTATTATGATGAACGATCAAAACTTCTAGAGATTGCTCCGAATATTGTAGCTGCTATCTCCGCTTTCAAGTTTGATCCTGCAAATCCCACCGAAACCTCAGTCTTCCGCACTGGGGATTTGAACTACATTACAATTGAACGGGGTCATTATGTATATACGCTGATAACGGGTACTGGCGTAGATGTGGAAGCTCTAAGAGAACGATTCTCATTTCTTCCCGATCTCTTTATGGATGAGGTTCCAGAGATAGTTGACGATCCAACCGACTTGTTCAGATCTCCACCATTTACTCTGAAACTATTAGCTACACTACCTCCTAAGCCTATACCATCACGAATGGCTCCAAAGCAGAGCCGGGCACTCCTATGGGAACGATTTGAAAACGCTCCACTGAGAGATTTCATAGAGGCTGTTTGGAACCGATTGGATGGCTCTATGATAATGTCTCGACTAGTTCCTGGAAAGGGTCCTGAAATGGTCTTAGGCGCAAATCCTAACGAATTCATCTTCTATACAGAATGGGCGCAATCACACTTGAGCTGAAAATTGGTCCTGACGACTCACCGGTTCTATTGAAGGAACCTGATAAGGAAGTCTTAGATCTCTATTCGCGTGTTGATGAAATAGTGGGTCTTGTTGATGGGTCACGCACAATCGAGAAAATTGCTTTAGAATTGAAATTACAGCCAAGTGTTCTTGTGACAGTCTTCGCAGAACTACACCGAAGGGAGATAATTACTATCAAAGAGGGATAATGCACGCACACATAAGGTTCTTAGATGGATGTAAAAATGAAAAATGCGGGAAAAGTAGATAACGGCACACGAATTATCAAGATGCAAGACAGAGTGTGATTACCAGTGATACACAACGT
The DNA here is from genome assembly GCA_048882305.1 of Candidatus Thorarchaeota archaeon. Lineage (GTDB taxonomy): Archaea > Asgardarchaeota > Thorarchaeia > Thorarchaeales > Thorarchaeaceae > SMTZ1-45. Next base: position 5,074 of record JBHLRT010000119.1, on the reverse strand, counting down.
GTTATTGATAGAAAAGGCAGATGGCAATGTTGTGGTCAAAACTAGGTTTTGGAAGATTGATTTTCTAGAAGATGATATCCAAGAGTTTCTAACTGGATTCAGAGACCTGCATGCAACCGAAGGTCTTGCTGCTGACACACCTGTCTTTGTGGCTGAGAAACACAAGGTCTTCCATAGTCCAGTAGATGGTGACATGATCCTGTTGCTTGTAACAGACGGTCGTGATGAGGACCGAGTAATTCAGCACCGTGCCCGAGAGGGTGCAGCTAGAGTTTCGACAGCACTTCGTGGTAACAGCATTGGCTACATCCGTGATAACTTGGATGATATTTTGGGCGAACTGATATTCACCAGATTCAAGATTAGTTTTGTTGGAAGTGGTGGTGTTGGAAAAAGTACACTACTCCGACTATTGTTCGGAAAGGAACCCGCTCCAGGAGGCTATGTACCAACCATCAATGTCGCAGTTGACTCATCTGAAACAATTCAATTTGGAACTTTTCTTGTGACTGTCTGGGACTTCGCCGGGCAGGCTGTTTTCCAAGATCTCTGGAGTTTCTACTTCTCAGGAACAGATGTCATCTTTCTAATAACTGATTCAAGTTTCAGGAATGTAATGCAGACAAAATCACTCCTACGAAACATCCGGAAAGAAGCACCAGCAGTTCCACTATTCATTATGGCTAACAAACAAGACTTGCCTGAATCAATGAAGGCAGAGAAGATCAAACGGCTTCTTGGCGCACCAACCTTTGCTATGGTTGCTACAGACAAATCAAGACGAGAAGAGTTCATTCGACTTATGCTTGAAGTGGCCGCAAAGACAGTTGGCGTTACACTCCCCGACCTTCCAATCAGTGAGATGATTACAGTGCGGCGTGGGACAGAGGAGATTGATCAACCCGGAGGAGCTGCAGCCGCCGCACAAGCACCTACTAATACACCTTCAGGTGGCTACGAAGCAGTACCTTATGATGATACGAGTATAGAATCAATAAGTGAAATGCCAATCCCTACCACTTCCGAATCGGTAGCAATGGCCGAAGCCGCGGAAGCTGATACAGGATCGTTTCAGACTGAACAGGTTGCTACCAAACGGGTCTCAGACCGATCCAAAACACTCCATCTTCTTCTGATTGTGCAAAAAGAAGGTATGCCTGATGTTGCATTTCATCTAAAATACGCGGATGATGAGATTGACACCTCAGCAGTGGCGTCATTAATTTCCGCTCTTGATTCATTTGGCGGTATAGATACGGAATCTTCTGATGGAACTAGTACAACTGATGCCCTTGAAACCATCGAGCATGAGGGCAATCTCGTTATGGTGGAGAAGTCAAAGCATTTTGTTCTTGCTCTCATTGCTACAAATGATAGTGAGGAAGATGAGCAAAGAAGTACTCTCACATCACTTCTGTTTGAGATTGAACAGAAATACCAAGATGTCTGGGACTCATGGGACGGAGATAAGTCGGTTTTCGAACCTTCTGTCTTTAATGTTCTCACTCGGATGCCTGTGAAACCAATCAGTTTCGATTACATTGTTCGGGCGAGAGAGGCTGGGAAACCTTTACCATTTGAGAATAGAGAGGTAGGTCAAGCGATTGTCGCTGTAAAAAGCGCAATTGAGAGTAATGATACCATTGGTGGACTTGTACGTAGTCTCGACCTACCAAGGGATGTAGTTCTTGGATGTCTGCAAATAATGAATCAGTACGGCTGGATTGACTTCAAGGTTGAGATTGGTCCAACTAGCCATTTGAAGAAGATGGGCGTAGTAGATGAAGATACTCAGAAAGCATATGGCAATGTAGTCGTGAAATTTGTCGATCTATGTGATGGAACTATTCCGCTTCAAGATGTGGTTAAGAAGCTCAATGTCAGCTTACCTGCAATGAAGTTTGTTGCAACCAAACTAGTTCTGGATGGCGTACTAGAAGTTGTTGCATGATTTCAAGGCTTTATTGTGATTCTTTCTCTATATTTGGGAATAATGATTCCCTTAGGTGAACCTTCAACAGGTGTATGTACCATGATTTTCTTTCCACTGCAAGACTTAATGTAATCTTGAAGGTTAGTTGATGAAGAATGAGCACTCAATCTGGCATATTCCTGTTTACACTCATGTGGTTCAAAACCATGAAGAAGATTCCATCCCGGTGTTCGAGGTGCAAGATACCCACAGAGGATAACTGCTGCTTTTGGATTGTTACGTTGCTCAATGAAATGATGCCTTGAGAGACCTCCACCCATCATCCCTCCTCCAGTAACAAGAACATCATCCTTATCCAAATGTACCTTGTTCTTCTTCATATTCTCCCAATTGCCTTGGATTCCAACAAGACTTGTCACATGACTTGCCATACCAGTAACCATGACATTTCGGTTTTTAGTGATGCCAAGCTTCTCGAGGATCATCAAGATTTCTTGAGACCGCCCCACTGCGAAACTTGGAATAACAACAGGTCCATATTTACCGATAATATCACTGATTGTTTCAGTGACTTGTTGTCGGTTGAAATCTTCTCTGTCCCAATAAGTGCCATCAAAGATCACATAATCGGAGTCTTTTGGTATATTCGCTCCTGGGAACAGGACCGATTCATCCATGTTGAAATCACCTGTGTAAGTAATCTTTACACCTTCAATATCGATTTGATAGGCTGCACTTCCAGGTATGTGGCATGCATCAACAGGTGTCACAACGATTCCTGGACCTACTTCGTTGCTCTTCCCATATTCCAATTTGACATGATTATCTGTAACTTTCTTTATGTTATCTTCATTAAATCGGGATATCAAATCGAGTTTGCTGTATCTTCTTGGAGCAGCTGGAGTACCAACTTTGACAGCGTCTGTAAGCAACAACTTTGCAATCCCCGCAGTTGGACCAACCGAACACCATTTACCTTCAAACTGGTCGAAAAGAACTGGGAGTCCACCTAGGTGATCCAGATGTCCATGACTCACTAAAACTGTATCAATCATCTCAAGTTCAGGGACGTAGTCTGGTATCATATGATTTGCAACGGATAGACCGAAGTCAAGTAAAATTCCCCCAGTGTCTGTCTTTATCAATATCCCACTTCTTCCGATTCTTGGGCCACCAAGAAAAATGATTTCGATACTCTTTGTTTTAGTTGAGTAAGCTACAGAGGGGAGTAAACCCATTCGTAGTTTCTGAGGTATCAATTCAAATATGACTGGGTCAATAACCTCACCAGGTGGCGGATTATCCAACCGCTGAAGTCTTACTGGTAAGACAGCTTTCTTGTGGCTTTGGAACTGTTTTTTCTCGAAGTGTTTCTTCATGACCTCAATTGAACTGGTTACACTCATTTCCTGCGTCACAATATCCGCAGCTTCGGAATAGACCTGCTTTTCAGATATCTTAAGTATTTCAGATAACAACGCATCTGGAGTCCATTCCTCGCATGCATCCATGACCTCTAGTAGTGGTCTTCCTTCTACAGCTTCTCTAACATATTGAGGGTGTCTTGTTAAGGCATCAACCAGTCTCAGTTCTTCTGAGTCCAAAACTAATTTGATATCAATACCAAATTGGTCTCCGATATCGCTGAACAAACTAGGACTAAATACTGGAGCTCCAAGAAACTGAATCCATTCTCTAATATCTGACAAAACTTCTTTTGCAGAATCAAATCGGGTGGCTCCAAGAAAGACCATCGCTTTTCTAAGCCAGTTTTCAATCTGGTTCTGATTTCTGATATATCGAAGTGAATATCGATAGAGGTATCTGAAATCTTCATCAATATAATTTCCAAGGACTAATCCATACAGACACAATATCATTGACTGAATGATTTCTCCTTGAGTTGGGTCTTCGCGAACATCTCGAAAAACGGATGTCAAGATTGCATCTGCGGCCTCAGCTGCTGATAGCCCCTTCACAGGTTTTTCCAATGCTTTTGATACTTCAAATGCAAGGAACTCTCTTGATTCCTCAAATGGTCCAATGCCATCTGGAATCTTACTACCCCTTTCTGCCAATTCAACATCTGATACTGCCTGTTCGAGCAATTTTCTGATGACTTTATTCTTAGTCTTTGGAATTCCTTTCATAGAGGTCATAGCAATCACGTAATTTCCGCGTGCATTGTGTTGCAAGGCCCCTTCTTAGGCTTTGTTGGTAACGTGATAAAGACCCTGCCTACTATCTCTCAGAGAAAGTTTCTTTGTAACCAATCCTTCACTCATCAACAGCGATAGGGCATAGCGCACAGTTCTTGGCGGTAACATAGACTCTTCGATTATCTCTTTTTGACTAAGCTGACCTTTATACTCTAGAACTTTAAAGACCAACTTTGCACTTGGTGGAAGTTCATGAGCAACATCTTCTGCTGTTTCAGTTTTTGCTAGTAACTTGCCTCGAAGAGATTCGACTCTTTCTTCAGAGAATTTTACAAAGGTCGCACTTGAGTCCGCTTTTCTAATTCTAACTGGACTACTATCAACCTTTCTTCGAATTTGCCCATCAAGAACCACTTCAATGGCTACTGAACTCGTAAGATCCTTAATCTCCACTTTGTGTTCATCAGAGAGTACTAGAGGCCGCCTAGCAGGATTTACGCTATTCACTGGAATTATCGAGAATACCGGAGAGGAGGTGAGGATTACCGGACCTCCGACGCTTAGAGAATATGCAGTACTTCCTGTGGGCGTCGCAACAATCAAACCATCACTACCATCTTTCCAGAAATGCTCGTCATCAATAAGTAGTGAATATCTGATTATAGTCGCGCTTCGTTTTGCAAATATTCCTATATCATTCAAGAGCGGTGGTGTCAGCTTACCTGAGATCTCAGCTACTAGTCGTCTACGTTCTTCCCTTTTCCACTTGCTTTCTTGCAAGTCATTGATGATGCCGTCGAAATTGGAAGCTGCTATCTCAAACAGGAAATCAGGTTGTCCCATCGATGAGAGTGGTAGAATTGGTGTTTCTGAATGACCAATCTCTAAGAGTTTCTTGAGAAGAAATCTATCCGAGCCGATAAGAATGAGAATATCTACATCCATCTTTCGGATAGGTTTTCCATTAATGCCTTTAATGGAT
>JBHLRT010000118.1:0-5969 GCA_048882305.1 Candidatus Thorarchaeota archaeon | reverse complement strand
TATTTCCACAGGAGCATCATCCAGGCTGAATGGTTCTGGAGCTGGAGGGAATAGTAGATTCAGAACAAAGAAAGATGTAGGGATTAAAATAATCAGAATTATAGAGAGCACAACAAGGCCCTTTGTTCGTCTCCTCATATCTAATTCACAATTCTACTGTATTAATAACGATTTGCCATGTGTTGAAACAATTCTATCTACTTTAACAGAGTAAGTAAATCATCTTCACTGATGTTGCCACCGCTTACTATGGCAACCACTCTTTTCCCAGTTAATTCATCTTTTCTCTCAAGAACTGCGGCAGTTGATGCAGCTCCTGCACCTTCGATGATTAACGACTCTTGTTCATACAGAATTCTCATAGCTGACAGAATAGATTCCTCCTTAACGAGTACGATTCGATCGACCTTATCTTGAATGATTTCAAGAGTGATTGAATCTTGTTCCACACCACCCATGAGACCCTGAGCAAGTGAATCAGTTTCAGCTGCATCGACCCAATGACCGGCTTTCCACGATTCATACACCTCAGGAGAAGCTTCGGATTGAACTCCGATAACTTCTGTATGGGGACTAAGTGCTTTGATTGCAATAGCGATACCTGAGATGAGACCTCCACCTCCTATAGGCACGAACACAGCATCTATATCACCGAGTTGTTCAACAATCTCAAGACCTGATGTTCCAGCACCAGCTATTATTACGGGATCACTGTATGGACTCACATAGGTCAGGTTTCGTTCTTTTGCCAGTTTACGAGCATGGGACTCAATATCTGCGTATCCAACATCTTGTATGATGTCGATACCAGCGTTCTTCAGCTTCTCTAGCTTTACAATGGAAGCTTCTTTTGGGAACACAACTTGTGCGTTTATTCCAAGTTTCTTTGCAGCATAAGCTGTACCTAATCCATGGTTTCCAGTTGAAGCAGTAATCACACCTTTTGAAGCATCTTCTTTCTTTAGAGTCATTAGTCGGTTCAAGGCACCTCTAACCTTGAAAGAACCAGTGATTTGCTCACTCTCTAATTTAAGGAACACAGAGCCACCAATCAACTCACTGAGGAATTGAGAATGATGTAACGGAGTTGTTTTGATGTGTGCCTTGATGCGTTGACGAGCCTCCTCGATATCTTCAATGTTGATCATGTGCGTAGCTCCTGTTGGTCTAAATCATACTTCAGCGAACTATATGTGTATAGCCGTAGTTGTGATTAAGACCGTCAGGAGTCAATTACAATTAGCGGGACATTCATCTCGTCAGAGCTCACTCCACCATGATGACCCTGAAGTTCGGGGGGATCTAATCCCGGGAAGCAATTAAGTAGAGCATGACCTTCATTGAAGAGTAGAGTATAGTCACCTACACGATCCCTTAAACGTGGGTGTGGATCATTGAGACCAAACCAGCTATCTGCAATCAATTCGTCACTCTTTCTGAATTCACATACTCCATCCAAGTCAACTTCTATGTATTTCTCGAACATAGACGCTTTTGCAGGTTTGACATAGCAAAAACCGGTTCTTGTGTCGCCACACACGGGAAGTGAAAGGCACTCCATGAGTCGCGGATGGTCTCGAGTATAGACAACATCATCCAATGAAACATCATGGAATCCATGGTCTGCGGTGATGAGCAATGTTGTATCAGAGCCTGCAATGCGTTCCATAAATTCTTGGAGTTTTTCGTCAAACTCTGTGAGGTGCTTCTTTGCTTCTTGACTTTCACACCCAAGTAGATGGCTAATACTGTCCAATGTAGGCCAGTAGCAGTAAATGTAGCTCTGCTTCTTCGCCTTTGAAATGGTCGTATCTATGATATTAAAGAATGAGTCAATATCAGAGTAACCTATTCGACGGGCAGGTCCTCCTAGATTCTTTGTATATTCTGAGTTGACAATCGAATGGTCGTATATCATAGCATACTCCCGTTTGATTCCTCTGAACAAACCTTTGACGTCAATCACTCTGGAAATGGGAAGACCAATGACATTTCCATCAACTGCATTTGTATAGGGAAGAATTCGTGACACTAGACCAAACTCAGCTAAGTGAACATACCAACCAGTTACAGCATGTTGTTGTGGAGCTAAACCTGTCAGGAACGAAGTGATTGCTGGACCGGTTGATGGTGGAAATACAGATGTGATAGACTTTTTGAGATTCTTTAGGAGTGTTGTTCCCGTACCATACTTTTTGAGATAGTTATATCCAAGACCATCCACAACCATGAGAATGATGTTTTTTGATTCGGTCAGGAATTCAAGTGAATCAAGTGGAGAGTATGGACTTTGTACACCAGAGGCTGCTGCTATTGAACTCATGAGATTGACAATGTTATTGGAGAAATCTGGTCTCTGCATGGTAGCTCATTCCGACTCATAGTCTTGTGAAAATCTCTCTTCTATCCAGTCTCTAATTTCATCCTCGTCTGATGAATCGGGGTGACTGCGTTTTTCCATCCCAGCATTTCTACGCTTGGCCATCTTTGTTGATAGGTCGGTTTCACGGATGATATCTCCATTCTTGAGTTCTAATTCAATTACGGTCATATATGATTCGGGGCTCTGGAAACCCATGTGAACATACATTTCTTGGATGAAGTCCTTACCAAGAAGTATCGTTCCTGTGAATCTTGTCTTAAGTCCAATATCCTCATAGACATGCTTGAACATGAAGCTATCTTCAGGTTCCTTAGGTTTAATCCCATTCACAGGTTTAGCCTCTATAGCATTAGCAAGCATTGTGGCAAGAACCATTTTTCCATCATTGCAGTCATAGAACATCTGATAACCGCGCCAACATGCGGTAGATGCCATGCTCGTTTTCATTCCAAAATCCCCTGGAGTGTATAAACCGACACCGTTTATCCCAACAAGAGTATAGACTTCGCCATTGTATCTGAATTCGTCAGAAATCTGTCCTGTCACAAATATCACTTAATCACACTGGAGGAAGTGCGAGGTTAATAACTCTGTCAATTTCTCAGCCCAATAACCAAAGCTTATCTAGTTGGGTTGGTTTTGAGGAATGGTCGCTGTGAAAGCTGGTCTACGGAGAAGTGAATGATGGATACTAAGAAAATGCTTCTTGCCGCATTTGTTATCATATTAATAACAAGCAGTCTGATTGCCATTATCATCTCAATTCCACCAGAACAACCCGCCAATGGGGACACAACAGGCCCAACAATCACAATCACAGGACCTGCAGCAGACACGACTGTATATGGAGCTGAAGCTATAACCTTCAAAGCTAGAGATAACAGCAGTATACAGCGATATGAAATCTATATTGATGGAGTGCTCAAGACAGTTGGTCAGTCTTTGAATTGGAATACTCGCTCTGAAGAAGATGGACAACACAATATTACATGTCGAGCACGAGATGAATACTCAAACTGGGGTGAAGCAACTATCTCGGTCACAGTGGACAATACTATTTCATTCACCTCTGGAGATTTCGATCCCATATTCAAAGTAATGGCATACAATATCCAAGAGTCAGGCATCAATCCAGATTGGATGGAAGTTGTCAAAGAAGAAAATCCAGACATTGCCATTATAGTTGAAACCGGATTTTGGGATGATCGTGGTAGTGATGAACTTAATGATGTTGTAGCTGAGCTAAACAGTTACTTCGTTGATGAAAATCCCTACGAAGGATTCTGTGCACAGGGAATTGCATTCTCAACTAGTGGTGAAGCTGTCTTGAGTCGGTTCCCGGTGGTTCATTTTCGACAAATTCAGGTAGTCAACCTCGATGATGCAAGTGGTTACGATGTAACGCATGATTTCATTGACGCTTTAATCGATATCAACGGAACTGAAGTCCATTTTGTGGGTTGTCATCTGAAAGCAGGAGGTACTTCAATTGATGCGGATAGGCGTGAGTGGGAGAATGAGGGAATCATCAATTACTTCGATTCTCTGGGGGATGTACCTATCGTCTACTTGGGAGACCTCAATTCATACTCACCTGTAGATACCGGAGCTCTTGCACCAAACGACCCTGATGCAGGTGTTGGCCCTTTGACCATGTTAATCGAGCCCGATGATCCGACCTATGGTCAATATTCATCAGAGGTACACAACTTCACAGATGTCTTTCGACAATTGAATCCTACCGATCCAGGGTATACCTTTGGACATCAGTTCACACCTCTATTGGGCAGGATTGACTACATAATAACCAACCAGTTCTTTGAAGACAAGCTAATCAATTCAACAGTGGATAACACGGCTCACTCTTTCACTGGATCAGATCATTATTGTGTGGATGCGTTCATCAATTGGACCCATGCATTTAATGCTACGGCATTAAGAAGTGAACCAGAAAACTCTGCGGTAACAGGTCAGCTACCAGGAGGATTGAGATTGTATACACCAGATCTTTCCTCAGACCAAATATCTGAAACTAGGTTTGCTCCTGAGCCAGTGTCATGGTTCCTTGAGTCTGACTACGGGGTCCTCGTCAAGGACTAAATCAAGAGACCTTAGCAGACTGTCAACATTTTCCTTTGTAAAAACTAGAGGTGGTTTAATCTTAAGCACATTATGAAGAGGCCCATCAAGACTGATGAGTAGTCCCAGTTCTCGAAGGCGTTCAACGACATATTCTGTTTCCTCTTTAGCAGGTTCGAGGGTCTTACGGTCTCGAACTAGTTCGATCCCAATGAAAAGACTCCAGCCTCTAACATCGCCAATAATGAGGTGATTTTTCTTCAACTCTTTCAAGCCTTTGAGTAGATAGTCGCCGACGCTCTTCGCATTCGCTTGTAGTTTGTTATTTTCAATCTCATCCAGAACTGCTATTCCAACTGCACAGGACACAGTGTTGCCTCCAGTAGTACTGAAGAACTCCATCCCAGTGGTGAAAGAATCTGCAATCTCCTTAGTTGTCACAACTGCACCAATTGGGTGGCCGTTGCCAATTGGTTTTCCCATTGTTACAATATCTGGGATAACATCCTGAGTCTCAAACCCCCAAAAACTATCGCCCATTCTACCGAAACCTACCTGTACCTCGTCAACGATACAAACCCCACCTGCATTTCGAACATGCTTGAATGCTTCTTTGAGATAGCCTTTGGGAAAAACGATCTGACCACCACAACCCATGAGGGATTCACAGATGAAGGCAGCGATACCCTTGCTTTCCTCAACTGCCTTGAGGACTTCTTCAGCGTACAATTTTCCAGCATTACGTTCTCTGTGTATGCCGCGATAAGTGTCAGGCATTGGAACGATATGAACATGAGGTGGTGCGCCTTCACCACCCGGACCATCATGCTTGTATGAGCTGATATTAACTAGTTCCGAAGTATTACCATGATACGCCCCGTCAATTGCAATGATGTCCTTCTGTTTTGTGTGAGTCCTAGCAAGCCGGAGTGCGAGCTCATTTGCCTCACTACCGCTGTTAACGAAGAAACAGATACAAAGTTTCTTGGGGAGTTTGTCAGTTATTCGTTTTGCATACATGACTAAATTTTCGGTTAGATAACGCGTGTTTGTGTTTAGAACGGAAGCCTGTTGGCGCAGTACCTCAACAATCCGAGGATTGCTATGACCAACTTGCGGAACATTGTTACGGATGTCTAAGTATTCACGACCATTCTCATCATAGAGATATTGCATGAATCCACGGACTATGGTCAGCGGTTTACGATATGACACACTTAATGGTCGACCTATGTGCTCAGCTCGTAGATCAATGATTTCAGGCTGCGTGAGTTTTGGTTTTGGAAAGATCGAATCAGGTATTTGAAGAATCAGATTTGGGTTTGGACATATACTAAGCCAGACACCACGTTTACTTGGAGGAGCAACTCCAAAGAGATCCCCATTCTCATCAAGCATGTCTACAATGAGCTGAAAATGGAGATGGGAAGGCCATCCTCCATTTTCAGGATACACTCCAACTCGTCCTATTTGCTCGCCCTTCTTAACTGGTTTCCCAACAGATAGT
>JBHLRT010000117.1:0-5975 GCA_048882305.1 Candidatus Thorarchaeota archaeon | reverse complement strand
GATTATTTTCGTCACTCTTACGGAATTTCCATAGCCGTCCCAAACAACCAATGTCGCATTGTAAGATCCGGAAGACAGATTTTCAAATGTGTACGAAAGAGGAGTTGGTCTCCAATAGCGGTCGAAAGTAACATTTCCTTCAGAGGTAGCGGTCCCATCCAAGTAGAGTCCGAATGTTCCTTGCATGTCCCTCTTGGGCCGGTAGTTGAACCAAGTCAGCCAATCTAGAGTGATATCTCCCTCAGAATATGTGTCTCTTGAATTGATCAGTTGAAGTATCGGCTGAACGCGAAATCGTTGAGCTCTGTAAAACCCATACCAATATGCTTCGTCGTTTACGAATGACATTTCCCAAACAATATCATGGTCCTCATTGACCTCCACCAATCTTCCACCATACCCTGAATTTGGTCTAACGACTATCCCGAACGCACCTAGCCTATTTCCATTGGGTAGCCTATCAGCATTACCCCATAGGTATGAATAGTATTCAGGTTCCCCAGTCCAAACCCAACTGGTGTTGGCTGTCATCGTGTCTTCGTTTATGTGAATCTCGAGAATTCTTGACATGCGGTTCATCTCGTTTGTCTGATTGTGGTAGTCGTTATCAAACAGGATGAAGGTGTCTTCATCTATGGGCTCCACAGCATGACCATGATAGAATAGATTGTCTGTCTGGGATCCCCACTTGTTGTACATAGTGAAGTTTCCATATTCTCCGAGTCCCCAGATGACCTCTCCGGTAGAATGATCGATTTTCCAGAAGGTGTTAGCGTTTCGGAGCATCAGGTATATCGAGTCTTCCTGCACATCGTAGTAGATGGTGTTCGAATGTGAAACATCATGGTATGACAACAGCACATCCTGATATGGACACTCATCGTCGATACTCATCAAAGAAGAAACATTGAATGACCAGACAATACTCCCCTCTCTATCAAATTCAAGAAGCGTATCATATAGATATCCCCCCCCGTCTATGTGTTGTATATCATAATGAAATGTGAAGAAAGTATCATTGATTGGATTATACTCAAACTCATGGTGTCCTTCGAACGGGAGAAGTAGTGTAGAACCATCGGTAATGTTGTAAAGTGCTGTAGTGTTGCTAGATCTGACAAGTATCGTGGTCGGTTCAATGAGCTCTGCAGGACAATCTCCAATCCATTCATTTTCTGGAAGTTGCTTCTCTAGTATTACCTCCCCATTCATATCAACAATCATCAAGAAAAACTCCCTTTCTAGTGTCACTTTATGTGTCTTAAGGAGAACAAATAGATTGTACCCCTCAAAAGCCTCCGGAGTATTCGCGATGTCTACCATAGCTCCGCTTATTTCCACAGTGTAATTTCCGTAATTTCCTTCCGCTTGAGTAAACTCTTTGATTGCTGAATTGCCCATCTGTGTTCCTGCGTTAACAATTAGAAGAAGGAGAAACAGGGTCATAAGGTTGAAATTTCGCAACATTTCACATTCACTCCTACATATCTAAAGTTCCTACGTATGTTCTTGGAGTTACTTTTCCAATTCCAATACCAATACACAACAAGAAAGCAATTGCTGCAACGCCAAAGGCAAAGTACATTATCAACAGATGCCCCATCTGTTGTGCTGTGAGTCCAATAAACACTGCTACAATAATGAAGATTAATGCAACAATCATTCCACAGACTCGAGATATTGGTGAAGGTTTCTTTTTCTTTGGAGTCACTGTTTAATCAATCCTTCCTTGTTTTTATAATTCATCATTCTTCTTAATCCTTCCATCCTCAATTATCTCAAGTGTTTGAAGTGCGTTGATGTAATCTCTCATAGCATCATTCCTCTCTTTCAAAGATAATTTTGGATCCAGAATTCTCTTTCTCATCATACTGAGGTATCTATTCTCAATCTTCTCAATGTAAGTTGATGCACCCATCCGGGTGACCCTTATCATAGGTTGACTCTGGATATACTCGATAAGTCGAACCCAGTTCTCCGCTGCCTTTGGATTCAATCGTATACGACGAAATTCAGATTTTGGAAATGGTCCCGGTTGTGTGTCTATGAACTTGAAGATTGTTTCTACACGTTCTACTAGAGTTCTAGCTCTCCTCGTGTCTTTCTTTTTCTTCGATTGTCCTTCTTTCGACATAATACAATATTGTATTTTTTAATATATTAACGTATTGTTTATATGGGTTGGATTTTCAGATGTTTTGTGACCCAAATTGTCTGCTGACAAAACAGCTTCCCTTAGGCAATATGTTATTCAGATGACCACCGACTTCTTTGAGAAGCAGTACTCTGATAATGCGGTTGTGATGCGCACATCATTTGAGAATGCTTACAATTCATTCTTTGAGCAGTACGTTCTTAGAGAAGATACAGAAGTGGAGAGACTTCGCAGAATCATAGTTTCATACAGACCTGCTTTATCCTCAGTTCTAGAACCATGTGCAGAATTCGATGCGCTCATGACTATGGCTTTGATGACACTGAAGGCATCTTGGGATGGTGCACATCGGAGATCGAAACTGGAGAAACAAGACAAAGGATCAAAGCAGCAAGGACCGGTAATGCCGGGAAGCGATCAATCTATGAACATCGTCTTCTTCTGTAACGTATGTGAGCAGGAGATTGAAATCCTCGACGACCGCAAACAACAGATTTTGAATTCAGACGAGGAGGTGGAATTACCTCTCCATTGTGGACAACCAGTTAAAATCAAAATCTCTCGAAGTCAATCAGACGAACCTATTGTGAAGGAACAAATTGAAGATGAGCCATATGAACCAATAGAATTTCTAATGGGTCACATTGAAGCAGATAATGTAGAATACTTGAAAATTCTGAGTGTGGGAATTGATGTTGGTTCTTCTACATCACACCTGATCTTTTCACGTCTCACATTGAAACGAGAAATCAGTTTCTTTAACATGTCAAATAGATTCGTTATGGTCAATCGTGAAATCATCTACGAGAGTCCTATCATCTTTACACCTCTTCTAGATAGATATATGATCGATGTTGAATCTGTCGTGAAATTCTGTGAAGCGGAATACAAGAAAGCGGGAGTAACTCCTGAGATGGTTGAAACTGGTGCAGTAGTAGTCACAGGTGAGACTGCTAAGAAACAAAACGCTGCAGAAATTGTAAATCGTTTATCATCCAAGTCCGGTAAGTTTGTCAGTGCAGCTGCAGGTCCCAACCTAGAATCCCTTCTTGGAGCGATGGGTAGTGGTATTGTCGACCAAACACTCCAAAGTCGCAAAACCATTCTTCATGTTGATGTTGGCGGAGGTACAAGCAATTTAGCGATTGCATCAAATGGACAAGTTCTCGCAACAAGTTGTATAAACGTTGGAGGTCGCTTGCTTGGGATTGACAAAGACTTCAAGATTTGGAGGATAGACGGTCCCACACAATTTCTCATGAATGAACTTGAAATGACATACAAGATTGGTGACATCATCACTGAAGAAGACGCACGGACAATTGCAAGAGAGTATGCTAGAGCTCTGGTTGAAGTTATGCAAGGCCCTGCAGAGAGCACTGTAGCAAAGGAGTTGATGATGACTGATGATTTGGACTTTTCATATCCTGTGGATGCATACTCATTCTCTGGTGGAGTGGCAGAAATGTTCTATGGAATTGATGCGACTTTCGATGACATAGGAGTCATGCTTGCGGAAGAAATCAAGACTCTAGTTGAGAATAAGGAACTCACAGTCGTAGAACCAGAGAATAAAATTCGAGCAACGGTAATTGGAGCAGGATCCTTTTCTCTATCTGTATCGGGTTCCACAACATTCCATTTCGACGACATCGAGCTTCCGATAGACAATGTTCCGGTCGTACCCGTTCATATGAGAAATGAGCTATTCGATGAAGACTGGTTCGTGGATGAGATTGTACGGGCTTTCACTACATTCGATATGGTTGAGGGTGAGGACATTGTTGCACTTTATTTCAAGGATCATGTCCATCATGAGGACAGATTCAGAGTATTTGCGAGAGCTCTAGAGAAGGCACTTCCCAACTCCATTGCCAACAATAAGCCCATCATCCTGATCTTTGCCTACGACTTTGCGAAAGTACTAGGCATTAGTATTCGTGATGAAACATCAATTCAAAGTAATCTCCTATGTCTAGATGAATTGGATATGAAGGCCGGTGATTGGATTGACATTGGTTCTCCCTTAAAGGAAACGCAAGCGTTCCCGGTCACCGTGAAGAGTCTCGTATTCAATGAGAATAAGGAATATTCGTAACGCCCCAAGAATATGGTATATAAGAAGGAGTTTGAGCCTGAGAATTCACGTTGAGTTTTCTAAAGTATTCTAAGCTTAAAGGTCTTGAATTCACAGGACTCTCTACATTTCAAATCCTAGTAAATTTCCGAAGGGCTATTGTTTACACATTCCTGTCCATTTTCCTCAGATCTCTTGGCCTCTCAACAACTGAAGTTACTTTGATGGCCACAGTCGGCATGATTGCTAATGCATCTACTCAATCCTTTCTCTGGGGTAACTTACTAGACAAATATCGTAAGCCCGTGGAATTTGTAGCAATCGGTGAGTTGTTAGCTGGCATTGGACATCTGTTCATGGTGATTGGATATACACACTTCCTTGTACTAGGTCAACAGATAATTGCAGGGTATATGATCATCTTTTTACTTGGTATAATTGAAATCTTTTGGAGCATGTCCAATGTTGGATGGTCAGCTTTGGTATCTGAACTGACTGAGATTGATGAACGAAAGCAGCTCATGGGGCAATTCTCAGTCATTGGTGCATTCGGAGGTATTGGAGGTGCTATCCTTGGTGGTGCTCTTTTTGATAGTGGTGGTTTTGCTGATGGTAGTATCTTCCTCCTAGCAGCAGCTGTGATGGTTTTTTCAAGTTTCATTATCTACTTCTCAATTCGTGTTAGAGATGAAGTCAAAATATCGCAACCAGAATATGGAATGGAAGAAGAAAGATATTCTCTTCGAGACCTCCCCTCTCATCTTAGAATGACCTTTATGATATTCATTCTAGCCTTGGTCTTCATCAACTTTGGTAGAAACTCAATAGCAACAATAGCTCCACTCTTCCTTGCAGACCCAACGGGTTTCAACGCTAATGGGTTGGATGTTGCACTCTTCAGCAATGTTCGGAGTGTAGCCAATATAATTGCTGGACTATTGATTGGCTCCGTTGTTGCGAAATCTGATGATAACAGAGTAATGATAGCTGGAATCCTCTTCTCTGGTTTGGGAATTGTTTGGTTGGCGGTTGCTCCAACATTTACACTTGTCCTTGTTGCTTCTTTCCTCAGAGGCATTTCAGAGGTAGTGATTAATGCATCTAGTTATTCTATAGTCGCAAGAATGGCACCTAAAGAGTACAGAGGACGCTTATTTGCATACTATAATACAACTTTCTTCCTAAGTTGGGGAATTGCCGGGACATTGGTTGCAGGACCTATTGCGGACATCTTAATTGGTCAAGGTTTCTCAAATGCGAATGCTTACCGAGGTAGTTTCATTGCTGCTTTAGCCTTAGTGGTTATTGGGGTCATAATTCTGCTGGCAGCTATTAGATACTCTCGAAAGTATGAGGTTCCAGAAGAGGCTGAATCTGAATTGGAACTTGAAGCCTAAATTCTCAATCTAATGTGATAATTGCTCCGTATTTGCCTACACTCATCTGAAGTTCATCACGATAAGTCGTCACGTATCCTTCTTCAATTCTAATAGAAGTGCCCGTTTTGACCTGAGGGATCTGATTGTTCCATAGCACCAGCTTAATTGAACCAGTGTCATCGGTTAGAGTCACATCTGCTACCTTGAGATCCTCTCCAGTCTTGCGCGACTTTACAGAACGTGGTCCTTGTATCTTCTCAACTCTTCCTTCGACTATCACTCTTTGTTGCCTATCATTAATATCCTCAATCACAGACATAGCCTTTGGGAATCCATTCGTGATTCTCTTCTCATAGTATATTCC
>JBHLRT010000116.1:0-6002 GCA_048882305.1 Candidatus Thorarchaeota archaeon | reverse complement strand
CTTGTTTTTCGGTGGTTGTAGAAAAATCACTAATCAACTCTTCAAGAGTTGTACCAACACTTGCTTCAAAATCATGAGTTGTCTTCTTGACGGATGTTAACAATGCTTCATTCTTAGTTTCTGTAGACTTGATGATTGAGTTGAATGCAGATTTCAATCTGCTATTCATTGTTTCAGCCAAGGCATGAAGTTCACTAGATTCTGTATCAAGAATGACGGAGATGTCAGCAGATGTTGTTTTCAGATTATTCTCAATAGCTTGAGCTGTTTCTTTGACCCACTTGTCAAGCTCAGTGTGCAATGTCTTTACAGCTACGTCACAATCACTTTGTTCAGCGACATTTTGCTGTTCCAGCAGTTCAAGCATCATAACACGGGTGTCAGCAAGTGTTGTTTCGCAATCTGTACCAAGAGTGGTTGCTAGATTCTGTATTTGATGATATTCTTCCTTAATCATTCCATTGAGTTTCTCTACATGTGAGTTTAGGGTATTCTTTAGTACCTCTATATAGTTCGCATCCGTAGTAGCAACCTGCTCCAGTTGAGATGCAACTGATTGAGATGCAACATCCATAAAGCTAGAAACTTCTACTTTCCAGTCATCAATTTCCTTGTTAGCAGCGTCCCCAATCTCCACTGAGCTTAGTATCTTGTTCTTGATGAACTCGCTGAACTCGGTGGGAATAGTTCTTGCTTGAGCCAAGACATCACGCATGGAATCTTGACCAGCTACGTATGTCTGACTTAGTTCACCTTCTAAAAGACTAAGAAGTTGAGTGAGGTCTTCTGACACTGAATTGAGAATCTCGACGCCTTTATCAGAAGCAGTGGAAGTCATCGAGCTTAGTGCCATTGTCATTTCTTGAGTGATGTTTTGCAGTGAATCAGAAGAAGCTTCTAGAGCTTTGTTTACAGCATCTCCTGCAACGGTGATGAGTGATTGAGCCTTCTTTTCGAACTCAGCGATGGTGGACAGTGTTGTTTTCCGTTCAGTCTTCAACCATCTATCAAACTCACGAGATATCTTAATGACATCTTTTTCGAGCTGAACTTGGCTCTTGTCTATCTCCTTCTGTAGTTCAGATAACTTTGCACCTAAGCGGTTGTCTAAGGCAGTATCTAGTTTGTTCATGATGTCTTCGACATCCTCAGAAAGTGCACTCATTACAGCTGTTGATGTTGCTTTAACTTGTTCAATTCGGCCGACCACTAGTTGCAGCATCTCATCCTCATACTTTGTTAACGATTTCCGAATTACATCCATTGATTTTGCCTGAGATTTCATCACCTTCTCGACATTGTTGTCAATCTCTTCATCTTTTGAGATGAAGGTCTTCTTTGACAAATCAGTCAGTTCATGGACTTCTTCCAGGATTTTTGACAGGTCATCTGACAATGCCAAATTAGGCGGTATGGATCGATAAACCGGAACTATTCCTTCAACCTCACGAATCAATCCTTTGTCCACGAGGCGTTTTAATGCCTTTGTGACTGTGGGCAGCTTCTCACCAGACATGAGGGAAACTCCACCAGCAGTCATATTTCCACCAAGGTAAACTGGTAGTATTACCTTAGACTCGATATCTGTGATTTCGAGATTCTTTTTCAATACGGATACAACTTCCGCAACTGCTTCATCACTCATTTGTTATCCCACCACTGACAATAAGGCGTTATACGGTAGTACAACATGTTGTCAGTTTATTCTTGCTTCTCAAACTTTGATACTCGTCCGAATAGGCTTCTCAATTGACCTACTTCTAGTGTCGAAGATCCTTCTCCAGCAATAACTTCAGCTTGGACTTTTACTGAACCTTCAATCTCGTTTGTATAAACGGCATCAAAGCCCTTTAACGACCCGGCCTTTAGTTGACTCTTTACACTACTTTGAGTGTGACCTTCAACATCAATCGAGAGTAACCACCAGTTTAGAGTCAGATCAGTTGCAGATGCTTTGAGAGCATAATATTCTGAGAAAAGCTGACAGTATAACTTGAAGACTCTGAAATTGTCGATTGTATCACTAATTGGATTTAAAGACACAATACCTCTAGCAAAATCAAAGCTGAACAATAAATCATCACCAAGCACAAGCATGTCGTTATCCTCGTGTGCTCTCGAGAAATTCTTCCAGACCTTTCTGAATTTAGTATTGAAATGACGGATAGAACTTACATCTAGAGTAGAGAGTAAATCCTTGATGGGAATTCGTCTATCGAGCATCTCTCTACCTTTTTTCTCAATGATATATCGACGTATCTGCTCAAGATACTGACTATAACAAAAACTAGGGAGGTCTTGTGGTGTGACTCCAATCTCAATAAGAGCATTCAGGAAATTTCTATCCTTACATGCAGGTCTAACAGTACAGCTTAAGCGGTCTTCCTGGCATGCAGTGCATTTCTTTTCGTGCAATTCTATTAATTCAAGTGCTAATTGGTTATCTGCTACAGCGTCCAGAAGGACCATCCTTTCTGCTAGTTCCTCTTTATGCTTCTTAAGGTTCATGAATGCCAACCACTGAAATATTGTATCAACAAGAGTTGGACGGGTCCATCTCTATGTGTCCTCGTTTGCGGCTAAGTCACCGAAAGTGAGTCAAGTTGCGCAATGTGGTTTGACAGAGATAAACCTATGTAACGTGGACTTCGATTTTCTAGAGACTGAGTGCAAGAATCAGTTTTCTCTTGCTGCTTCTTTGAGCTTTGCTTTCCATGAACTGATTTCTCGACTCAAACTAGCAATGTCATTTTCATTCAACGTCGCTGTTGGAGGATATGATTTCAGTTCACGAGATCTTTTCCCAAATTGGAACAGCACAGGAGTATGACCTTTAATCATTGTAGTGAGCTCGTCGCGAACTTCTTCAAGAGCTTCAGCCATCTCAGTCGCCTCTGTTTGTGGAGTTACTAAAGTCAGAAGATCATCCATTAGAGAATCAATTGCTGAAGGCAAGCTCGATCTATCAGGAGGCCGAATTTTGGGCTTTTCTTCTTTTGTTTCCTTCTCAGGTTTCTTTGGCTTTTTATCAGCCTCTTCAACCCCACCAGATTTGACAAATTCAGTAAGTTTCTCGACAGCTTCAGTAACCTTATCAATTGCTACATTGTATTTTCGTTCAATATCATCCAGCTGGCGGACAATAATACCAACAATTTCTTTTGTTTCTTCAAATTGATTTGAAAGGTCTTGCACTTTCTCTTCGATGCCCGAGAATTCAGCAATGTAACTCTGAAGGTCATCAAGTTTCTTGGAAACGACTTCACCATCAGCTAGGGATACTAGAATATCATCAAGTTTCTTAATAATGACAGCAGACTCCCTGGAATCGTGGACCTCTTTCACAGCTGAGTCAATTCCACTAATTGACTTTGAAATAGTGTCTATGCCTTTGAGTGCCTTAGCTAGTTCATCCATCTTCTTTCCAATATCTGAGAGTTCCTTGGAGTCACCAACTTTCTCAACATTCTTACTGATTGAGTCAATTTTCTTATCGATATCGGATACAGAACTGAGTATTTTTAGCTCATCATGTAGAGAGGCTAGTTCTTCGCCAAGCGCATCTACTTTGTTTCGGATCTCTTCAATTGCAGCGTCGTTATTATTGGTGGCCAATAGCATCCCCTACAATCATGGCGATAATACCCGTTCAGTGTCAGATAGCGTAATTAGCCTTTCGGGAGTGTAATAACTTCATAGAGAGAGTGGGAATTTAGTTACATTAAAGGCAAAAATACCAATATTATGCACTTTTTGCTCGAATAACTTCGATATTTGCATCCTCAAGCATTGGAATGATATGAGCTTTGTTTTCCGAATTCATTCCTTTCCAATCGATAATAGCAGTCATGATTGGATTGGCTGAACGATTAATCATTTGATTCAAAACATCGGATGTCAAATCATTAATCGCATATTTTGGTGCCATGTGACCAATCTTGTATCCCTTTTCGAGTACTACTTTATTGAACTTGCTTGCGTAATGGGTCCCGCCGAATCCAATCACAGCATCTCCTGAAAGTGGTTCAGTAGCACATTCCATAACTGCTGCAGCAACAGCACGAGCACCATCATGATGTGTCCAATATTCCTCCGAGCTTCCAAGCTCGACAAATACAAGAGGCGTATTCATCGATGTCGGACCATGATGTGTAACTTCAAGTGATATATCGAACTCATCTAATCCACCACTGCCTTTTTCTTCTGAAAGTTTTTTCAGTGCCGTCGACACAAGAGATGGTGCGGAAATAGAGAGCTGATGTGGCGCGCCACCAAAATCAGCCGCACCACCGAGGTTTCCAGTACTATGTACCAATAATGCGGGTTTCCCAGACTCCGCACGATGTCGCGAACAGAAGATGAAAGCCTCTGGAGCAAAATGGTTCTCAAGATGGTCGCAGTGAATCTCATCGCGAATTGTGGTAATGAGCCGCGCTTCGTCCCCGTTTGTATAGATGGGATATCCTTCAAATGACTGCTGAGTTTCATAAAAACCATAATCACTAACAAGAACTTGCTTGATTGTCAAACTAGCTATGTCTTTTTCTGAAGTGACGAGAACTCTCAAGTTCAGAATCCCCTAGGAGTTCAAATTTCAGTCATCCCTAGTAGAGGTTCAAGACTGACTTCTACCTGAATGGTTACTTTCTCATTGAATGATTCAAGAATCTCAGCTTCAATACGTGTCTTGAACTCTTTTACCTTGTCAATCTGTTTCGAAATATCATCATGGATTCGAAGTAGATCATTAGTATGATATTCAAGATTCTTCTTGGCTTCGTTGAGATTGTGTTGAAGGTCTTCATTTTTGGAGTAAACATCAGAATCAGCATATGTGTGACGTTTGTTTTCAATCGTCTTTGCTTGATTCTGTAGTTTTTGCAAGTCGCCCTTGCGTATTGCTTCAATCTCTTCTACAGCTCTTCGTGCAAGTCGATCTTTCAATGGTAATTTCTTAGTTTCAATTGCTTCCTCTATTCCTGCCAAACCTTCTAGGAGTCCCGGATATCCATCCTTCTCTTCAGTGATTGCCAAATAGGGATCCTCGAAATAATCTGTTAGCGCCTTCTGTCCGGCTGGTCCAATTCTAACACCTGTATCATGCTGGAAGAATTTCTTGACCTGTTTCTTTAACGGATTAAGCTTCATTCGCAAGAGACTTCCAACATGTTCTGCTTGTTCATCCAGACTAAGCAGTTCAGCAACATTAGATGATTCTGTGAAGTCATCATATGCTTTCTGAGCTACAGCGAGTTCAGATTGTGCAGTCTTAATCTTCTGGCGAATTTGGTGGATTTGTTCTTCAAAGATTTCCTTACTAAATGTCAAATCATGGAGTGTGTCAATCCGACCTCCAATTCGCTCCAAATCCTTAACCCAACTGAATTCATACAATAATTTGCTTATCTTATTCATTTCTCGAGCAAGTTCTTTCATGTAAGTATCAAGTTGTTTAATCACATTCTTGTAGCGTTTATCCATTCTTCGAATCCACCGGGCTCCAGCTCCCCAGAGTTCTTGAATGAAGTGCTGAATCTCGCTCTGCATAGCTTCAGTGTTCTCATACGTAATATCTTTGTCAACATAGAAATCAGATACAATCTCGCCAATCTTTAAGGCGAATCTTGCAGCGATGCCTCCGGATCCAAGCTCCTCATCTTCCTCCTCTTTAAACTCCTTTGACAGAGCTTCTATATCTTTTAGAGTTGCTTCAACAATTTTATAGCTCTTTTCAGCTTGTTTGATGAAATCTTTTGACTTATTGCGGAGTTGCTTTCGATACCATTTCTGGAGCTGTTCAACATTGAGGTTGGTCATAGGAAAAACTCACCCGGACATGTGGGTGGTTTGTGGGTGGTTTATCAACTTTATGACATGTGAAATGCTGTATATCTACTATGCAGCATGACGTTTATATCAGAATGAAATGAGAGTTCATTAGCATTGGTAGCGTGATCAGTCATGTCTGAGACCTTGGAAACTGGAAACCGAAAACCGAGGTT
>JBHLRT010000115.1:0-6044 GCA_048882305.1 Candidatus Thorarchaeota archaeon | reverse complement strand
ATTTCATCCATGCTCTATCTGATTTTGGTAGTGCAATCTCAGCTGAAACATTGAATGAGATAAGACTCAGCGGGTTACGATTTCTACTCATGCCTAAGGAAGACTTGATCTTCTCAATCTCAGCTGATGATGAGGAGGCAACTGAAAATCACAGGAAAGTCTTGCACGAAATAATTGATCTTTTTTCTGATTTATACGACTCTTATTCTTGCGGTATTGAAGATGTGATAGATTCCTCAATCTACCAGGAATTTCCTAGGTTCCTTGTGGATCAAGGTATTCTTCAACTCAATTGTGGCAAATTCGTGGAATGTGAGGGCTGTCCTAACAGAGATAAGAGTCTATCTCTGCAAGAGATGACGGAACAACTCCATAGAACCTGATGAGAAGGTTTGAGCAAACACTCCTCTATTACTAGGTTCATTCTTGAGAAGAGATGGTGAGTTGAATGTGATCTGAACACGTGACCATCGTAATGTCAATGACGACCAGTCTGACTCAAAATACGAAAGGGAACTGTCTTTCCTGACACAAAAAGAGTAAAGTGAAACATCGACCAGTTAGGACTGTGAGTAATACTACAGAAAAATAACCCCGGACAGATTTAGATGCAATAGTAGTCTTGTTTCTATGTTTCTCACTGTTGCCTTTGTTTTTGATTACTAGAATCATCTGGATTGCAATTGCTTGGTTTGGTTCTCTATTCTGGATTTATCTAAAACGTTCACGAGCAAAGGAAACATTGGCATCAATCTTCGGGAATAGAGTTCGTCAAGGTGCAGCTATACTTGTCATCATCTGTATAGCCACCTCATTTGCCATAGTCCATGAAACAATGTATGCTGGAAACCTTCAATGGGGTGTTGAAGCTGGAGATCAATTCTCTTACTCAGTGATAGCACGAGAAGATTATGGCTATGGCTCTCCATATCTGGATTTAAACGACTCAATTATAGTCTTTGAAATCACAAGTCTTCCAGACATTCCGGTTTACTGCGACCGTGCGATGTTTCTTGATCTGGTTGTAGACTGTACAAAAGTAACTGTAGCACATGACAATGGTAGCAGCCTTGACTCTAGTATCAGTAGCGATTTATCAACTCTGTTTTCTAATAGTCTACTTCCAATGGGTGATTGGTGGTTTATCAATGGCCTTTTTTCAGATCATGCAAGAGGTGGTTTAGGCGCACCTGTTCAAGATCCCTGGTTTTCTCGTTTTGAAGGGAGTGTCTTTTGCTTTGGAGAAATTCAAATCACATGTGTTGGAGCACCTGGTTGGGATGCTGATATCTCCATGGATGATGGAGTTCCATATGTGGTGCATGAATATCCGTCTGATTGGGGTGAACCTCTAGTTACATTGACACGAATTGCATGATTAAAAAGTGGTGGGCCGGACGTGATTTGAACACGTGACCACCGCACTGTCAATGCGGTATCATAGCCGGGCTAGACCACCGGCCCAGTGAGGTCTTTGTCCATTGCTGACGATTAAAAACGTTGCGACGCGGTTAATGAATTGGTCTTCCAATCTGCGCTACTGATTTTCATTCTCTGGTTTTTTTCGACTAGTAACGAAATGATGAAGCCCAAGACCTAATAGTAGAATATAGAAAAACAGAGTAGTGAATGGACTAATCCGATCCATAAATTCACTAAGTGCTAATAGCATATCTTGAGGAAGAGAAAATATTATCGCTATGGGACCAATGAGAATTATCATCACCACCGCCCATCCCCACCAAGAAGTCTTCTCTTTAGGTTCGCCAGTATACACATCATCCAAGCTGAACTCTTGATGTTTCGCTCTTGCTGACATTTGCTCTTGGTTCCTTATTCATCAATGATCTATTGACTCTCCGAATCTAGAGTGTTAGAGTCATGTATACGAAAGGCTCCCTCGTTATACTAGATGTATACTTGCTCTCAAACAAGATAAGCCTGTTCACATAATAATTCGGAGCCAATTTTGACTTGCGTAATTCTATTTTCCTGTGCTCCCGAAACCGCCCTCTCCCCTCTCTGTATTCGAGAGTTCATCCACCTCAACAAACTCAACCTCTGGAACTGGCCGGATGGCTAGCTGACTGATACGCATACCCTTTGTGACTTTGAAAGGTTCATTATTGTGGTTGATCATGATGGTCTTTACTTCTCCCCGATACCCACTGTCAATTGTTCCAGGAGTGTTGAGAACAGTGACACCTTCTTTCAGCGCAAGTCCACTCCGTGGTCTGACCTGTCCTTCATATCCGTAGGGAATCTCTACTGCTATTCCTGTTGGAACAGCAAATCTCTCTCCCGGTCGAAGTTCGTAATCTATTGTAGAGTAGAGGTCAAATGCAACATCTCCAGACTTGGCGGCTTTAGGAATTCTAGCATCTGGAGAGAGTCGCTTGACATGCACTTTCACAGTCACAGTATCACCCAAATTGATTCACTCTCTCAGTCAGATATACATGTGGGTGATATTACTGCGTACTGAGTAACATTTATATACTGTTTGTCATATACTATATGATGTACAGTACCAAGTACGGTACAGACAATTACAGAGGTAAACAAAGTGTCAATGTCAAAGAAGACGCAGGAAGAACTGGACCGATGGTCCAAAGAAGTAAAGCGAGGTGCGGTGACTCTAGCCATCCTTGCGCTTCTCAGTAAGAGAAGAGCTTATGGGTATGAGGCTGTCAAGTTACTCGATGAAAAGATGTCTTTCCTGGCTCTTGAACAGGGCACAGTCTATCCTTTGCTGAGACGACTAGAGAAGCGTGAGCTCTTGGTATCTGAATGGGACTATGATGATCCCCAGAAACCGAAGAAGTACTATGCAGTTACAGATGAAGGTTTGAAGGTACTAGGAGCAATGACGCAGACCTGGTCAGTTCTCTCACGCGAGATGCGTGAAGTCATACCGGAGGTTAAACAATAATGAGTAGTAATAATCCATTGGAACTTATCGATCAGTATCTTGATCGTGTTAGAATATACCTTCCTCTTGACAGTGAGGATGCAATCGTCGAACTTCAGACTCACTTGATTGAGGAGGCTGAGAGAATCGGCGGAGGCACAATGACTGCTGGCTCTGCTATGATGGCCATTGAAAGAATGGGTGATCCAAAGAGAGTCGCTAATGAGTACGCAGGCTCAGGGGAAAAGGTTGGACCTGTTCCTGCTGAGTATGTTAATCCGTTAAGCAGAATGCTTATTGTGATTGTTGGAGTTGCTCTAGCATTAGTCGTTGGGTTCGGTATGGTTGGAGGATCTCTTTCCCAGCTTATCGGAACTGACATCCAGAACTGGCCCTTCAGCATTCCAATAATGCTTGGAATCAATCTGACTATATTCATCGTGATTATTGGTGGAATCTCATTGCTTGACAGAAGCAAGCCATTGACTGATAAGACCATACTTGAGAGTTTCTTCGGAATCGGTGTTGAGGGATTCAAACCAAAGAGTCGCTTTGATGCTGCTGGAGATGCTGTCATGGGAATCTTTTGGGGATACGTACTAATGCTACCGGTTGTTGTACAACTATACACTGCGGAGTTCCTGAGTGTTGCAGTATACGTTGTAGTGTTTCTGTTTCTGGGAGCCATTCGCGGAGCTCTCTTCTACATTGGTGGAGAGAACAACTTCAATCTGGCAGTTGAAGGTATTCTCAGTGCAGTCTGGATTTCCCTTGCTGTTAATCTCATTAACATTGGTTGGCCAATTCAATATATCTACAGCAACACCAACGGTGTTTGGAGCAGAATAGATCTCTTTGAATTCTTCACAAACAACAGCATTCCATTCGTTCCCTTCAATTACATATGGGCATTCATCATGTTCGTGACAATAGCCATTTCTGTCTGGAGAATCATCGTTTCCAGTATGAAGATCACCATGCATGTCCGAGCGGGCAGAGGAATCTGGTGGCAAGGAAGTTGGGGCGAGCGACGTCGTCTGAGAGCTCCATTCTGGAAGCGAGTAATTGGCGACCAGAAATATGAACAGACTGGAACCATTTACCATGATGGCTACAGAGATCCTGAAGAATCTCAATAGACTTGAATTCGTGGGGGCGTAATTCCCCCACCTATCTCTTTTTTCTAATCTGCTGATTATGTGAGGCGAGCTAAAATGCTGCGTGAATAGAAACTTCTTTTGTTAGGATACGGACTGTCTGTATCGGTGGATATCCCATGAGAGATATAGAGTTAGAGATATTCGAGAGTGGTTGTGCAAGGCATAAGGTGGGTGAGAAATTCAAATATCCCGACCAAACAGGCAAGATGTGTACTTGGCTTATTGAAACCGCAAGTCATATGATCAAAGTGCTAAGACACGACGGACGACTCGAGTGGTCCTATAAGGGAACACCATATGAGAAGATCATAAACAAAGATGGTGTGACCACAGAGTTTGTACGGTGTCCAGATCCCACATCTGCTGGTGTTGTCCTCAAGATCACAGCTACAAATGTGAAACAGCCAACGTGAAGGCGAAATTTCGTCATACAAGAACCTTATTAACAATTGTTAATAATTTCTACATGACTGACCATGATAATAACTCCAACTATCATTTCGTTAAGAGAAGGAATAGAGGCAGTTCTAATTATTGCTATTATGTTATCTTACCTGAAGAAGACAAATCAAACTGACCTTAGGAAATATGTGATTTCAGGGACAATTGTTGCGATGATTGCAAGCTTTGGAGTCGCAGTAGTGGTTGGATTTCTATTGGGAATCTTCGAGGGTTCAATATTGAGCATTTTTGAAGGGTCAGTCGTTCTCATAGCTGCTCTTCTTCTGACCACAATGATAGTGTGGATGTGGAATGCTGGTGCTCGTGTCACTCAAGAAATTGAAGAGTCTATGGAGATGTCAGTCATTCAACAGAGTGGTATTGGCCTTGCTTTGTTGAGTTTCTCTCTTGTGATGAGAGAAGGAGTTGAGCTTTCGCTGTTTAGTATAGCACTGATCATTCAAGAAGGCATACAGAGTTACATAGGAATAGTACTTGGTCTGACCATTGCTATTGTTCTTGGAATAGGTATTTACCAAGGATCATTGAAAATCAGTCTGAAAGCCTTGTTCAAATGGACCTCGATTTTTCTCATCCTATTTGCTGCAGGAATGATAGCATATGGCATTCATGAGCTACAAGAGGCTGGGTTACTTCTGATTGGTCCTGTCGAGGTCTGGAATATCAATCCCCCTCTCCTTCCTGATGGTAGTTATCCACTGCTTCACGAGAATGGCCTTATTGGTGGCATGCTAAAGGCGCTGTTTGGCTATAATGGAAATCCATCCGCTCTAGAAGTGTTTGCTTATGTTGCATACCTGATTATAGCTGTATCTTATCTATGGATGAAACAAAAGAGGATGAATTCAGCCGCACTGGCCAAATCGAATAAGACCATGATATCTACTACTCCAACTCAGTAGAATAATAGAATCTCGCTGTTTGGCGTGTTCTTTCCTTGAACTACCATTCAGTTTTCCGTGCCTTCAAAAGATAGTACACCAGCGAGATAATGAAGAGGAGAAGTCCTCCTATGTAAATCACTGTCATCGTCCACCACGCAATCGCCACTTCGGCAGGTGGGGCCACCCAGTTACCTGAGAACAAATCCCTAAGGTAATAGAAGAACTGTGTGTATAGGGGCTGGTCAAGTCCATGTTGACGAATGATCCCGGGGATTGCGATATCCGGAGTACTCTCCGTTATATACATTGATAGTGGATCACCGACAATGTAAGCCAGAATGAACGTTTCAGATAGTCCGAATATGAATAGGACTATGCCGACTATAGCTAATTTTCCTGAGATATGCAAAAGACTCCCTCATCAGAATATCTAGAATACCTATCCGATTAATCTTCCGCTTGCCTTTCGATGCTTGTGTTCTCTCAAGGCACATGGTATGAGCTATAATCGGAATTCAGCACAATAGACTTGGTGAAAGATAAAGAGAAAGAATGGTGCCGCGGGTGTGATTTGAACACACGACAACACGGTCTTCAGCCGTGCGATCTCCCTGGCTGATCTACCGC
>JBHLRT010000114.1:0-6046 GCA_048882305.1 Candidatus Thorarchaeota archaeon | reverse complement strand
GGGATTTACCGTTTCGCTCGAGAGCCGGGCTCAGTCAAGGAAATAACTCTAGTAGGCCTGACAAAGAGTGTATGCGACTGTTATTGTAAAGCAATCAATGAATGTGAGGAAAAAGAAACGTGAGCAGCTGGACTCTTGGCAAATTCAGTGTGTATGTTGAACTAGGTAAGATTGACGATTCAAATATGGATTTGGTTGTGAAGACAAAAGATGTCACACTTGGTTCTATGGAAGCTACGTTCACTGTGAAAGAAGGGAGTAATGCCGCAGATGTACTTTATTGGCCAAGAATTTCATTAAGTAATCCAGATAGACGTTCAGAGATATATTCAGCAGCTATAGAAGCGCTGGAAAAAGCAATTGACAAGAAAGCACAAAGAGTTGGATTCTTCACAATGGGATTGGAGGTTTCTAGGATTCCAAGTTGGGAGGTTGCAGAGGAGATTGTAAAAGCAATTCTAAAGCACTCTAAGACGGAGAGTAACCTCGATAGTATTTCCCTTGTTGCTAGTTCGCCTATACAAGTCAGCTCTTTTCAATTTGCATTAAATAATATCCCAACAATTGTTCGTGAATAGCTTAGAGTTTGAGCCTCCTACGGGCTGCATCTGCAGAAGATACCAGTGGGTCCCAGGTGTCACAAATTGCAGGAGCATAGCAGTTCTCGAAATCAAAAAGGTCGGCAGCATTGATGTTTTGTTGGATGCCAAGTGTTAGAACATTTAGACGCATTGCCGCATCTTCTTCACCCACTAATTGTCCACCCACAAGTTTTCCGGTTTCTTTGTTGTAGAAGGTCTTTAACTTCAATTCTTTCCCACCTATGTAGTATGGGGGTTTTGTACTACCTTTCATTGATCCTTTCACAATATCAACTTCGTATCTTTTCGCCAAATCTTCTGTGAAACCTGTACTAGCAATTTCAAGACCGAACAGCTTCGTGACCTTTGCGCCCACAATCCCAGGAAAAGTGACATCCCCTCCAGCTGCATTGATACCTGCAACTCGGGCTTGGCGGACTGCTATAGTTCCAAGTCCTCCAACCATAGGAGCTCTAGTGATGAATTCGAAATTTTCTGCACAGTCGCCGCAAGCATAAACCTGATCAATATTAGTCATCATCCGATCATTGGTCTTTATTCCACGTGTCTTACCAATCTCAACCCCAATTTTCTCTGCGATTCCTGTAACTGGTCGGACACCAGTTGCAACGACGACAAAGTCGGCTGGAATCTCTGTAACTTCTTCTGTTTCTCGATTCATGACAACTACGGTTTCTGGAGAGTCGTTACCTCTTATTTCCTGAGCGGCTGTGTTAATGAGAATCTTAAGACCATGGTCTTCACAATGCTCTTCAACTATGGCAGCCATATCACCATCAACCATTGCTAGGAGAATGTGAGGGAGAAATTCAACAACGGTTACATCCAGACCTCGCTCGTGAAAGGCTTCTGCAGCTTCCATACCAACCAGACCGCCACCGATAACAACCACTTTCTTTGCCTTATCCGCCTCAATAGACAATGCTTTGGCATCAGCCAAGGTTCGAAGACCATAGACTCGTTTCTTGTCTATTCCCTTGATTGGTGGATCTGCATTTACAGCACCGGTAGCGAAAATCAGTGCATCGAACTTCTGTTTCCCCGATTCACCATTCCCGGAATATGCAAGCTCTTTTGAATTGTAGTCAATATCAGTAACTCTCACACCAAGATGAGAGTCAATCTTCAATGGGCTCCAATTATCTGGTTTCATAAGTACTAAATCATCAAAGGCTTCAACTTTCCCTGAAATGGTATATGGCAATCCACAGCGAGAGTATTGAGAATATGGTTCAATATTGAAGATCGATATCACGACACTCCTATTGAATTTCCTAGCTTGCAAAGCAGCAGTAGCCCCAGCAGCTCCACAACCAATAACTGCAATGTGTTCAACCATTTTGTTCAGACTCCGTGAATATGTCCCAATTGGGAATGTATCGTTGATTTTGGACTCTCAGTGGGGAGGTTACTCTGCACTGATAAAAGGATTCGTGTCAAAAAGAAAGAATACGGCTCTGTTTAGAGCCGCGAGAGTGAGTTTTTGTGATTACTCATCATCTACAAAATCGTCGCTATATTCATCAGAATCCTCGTCATAATCCTCTGAGACACGCTCTTCTGCCATATCAGTATCTTCTGATGAATCAGGACCATGAGTATCCTCAAAGTCTTCTGTATCCGATGACGTTTCAACCACGCTTGTAGTTTCTTCTTCGTCTTCATCTTCCTCTGTCTGAGATTCCTCGTTGATATCTTCAGCCTTGGATTCGGCTTCAGTCTCTTCGTCGGTTGGAAGTAACTTCTTTCCTGCTTCTTGATCAGCCACGAACTTCGCAATCTGAGTCTTTCGAGTGAAGTAGAGAGCAATTATCACTGCAAGGGACAGAGCTGCTCCTACCATAGTAATTGTGGTCTGCCATGTGCTTGAACTGTCTCCAAGAAGTTGCTGCCAAGTGACCACTAGAAATGCAAGTCCTGCAATATTCATGATGAATGAACGGGAAGGTGTTCCGACCTTTGTGATCTCAGTCACATTTGTATCAACCATTGCTGCTGCGATGACACCAGCATTATATTGAGTGGATTTGGTTTTCTTAGCGAGCGTCTTGACATCCGTAGATTTCTTCTTGCCCATATATCGAAGTGCAGTAGGAACCTTGGTGGTTAGAAGTTCGGCATAAGCAATTCTTGCTTCTTCCTGACCAATATTGCACTTTTTACACATATCCAATTTTTTATTCCAGTTTCGTTTGCATTGTGGACATTTGTCAACTTGCCATGCATCAGGCGCGGCCTCACGCAGCCTTTGTCGTACAATATACTCACTAACTCCACTATCCTCTCGACCTTCTTTCTTTCCTTTCTTCATGGTATCGAGTAAGGAGAAAAGTAGTGGCAAAGCTCCAAGTACTGTTAGATTTGGTAGAGACCGGAGCTCGGAGGCTTTCTTATGAATGCCTCTCAGTTTGTACGCAGTCTTAAGACCTTCCCACAGACTATTGAAACCTGTTGCCACACCATAGATTGCACCTACAGTAGCTACGGATGTAGCGATTCCAGTAACCGATGTTATTACATCAAAAGGTGTTGAAGGAAGGCTGAAAGATAATCTATGCGTCAGTGTGTTAAGAGTCGTATTTCCATCAACAGTGTACTTGAACTCTATTGAAGCCTCGAATATACCAGTTGCAAGTTTGATTGGGCCTATGACATTCAGTATATCTGAAAAGGGAAATTCTGCTGGTGCTGGGAGTGATACGGTAGTATTGGCTGGAATCTCAAACCAACTCTCTGGAGATCCTGCTTCCCTAATGGGGATTGGAGCGATAGGAAATCCTTGATAATAGATAGTAATGACTCCAGTCACGTTTAATGTCTGTGTCCATGTGTTAGTAATATCCATATCTAGATACATTGGTGCTTCAGTGTTGATCGGCATAGGATTTGTTTGATTATAATCGTAGAAATTCATTCCATCAAGAGTAACATACACTGCCAATTTACTATCAGCAATGGGATTACTTGTTTGAGCATCAACCGTCGTAATGTTTCCAGGTAGCATAACCAATACCAAAATCATTAGACCTATGAATACTAGGCGTGAAGGGGAGTGACGCATTGAATTATCTCATCTCCAATAACAACTCTTAGATTCCGATTGACGTTTCAGACTTGAAAAGGATTTTGGGGGCATAGTCTAGCTTGTTTGTACAGTTGGCTCTTTTGTTCCTCGTATCATATCAGCTACCTTTCGTGCGACTATCGCAAATCCTTCGCTCTTCTTCATGACCCCTCTTGCACCTATCTCTGCAGCTTGTTTTACAGCAATAGGATCAAAGTAAGCTGTGAGAAGATGGATATTCCTGATTCCGAGTTCTATGAGTTTCTTAGTACATTCGATGCCATCCATAATGGGCATCTTCATATCCATCAACACAATGTCCGGTGGCGTTCCATCACGAATCAACTTGTTTGCGTGTTCTATGGCTTCATCACCAGTGTTTGCCATTAAAAGTTCAAAATCATCAAGAAATCGTTTTAGATAGACATTCATGACCTCGTGAATGGCTGGTTCATCATCCACCAATAGAATTCGGAAGGTCATGTATATCCCCACATAATTGTTTAACATGATTTAATTTCGCTTCGCCTTAATAATCGTGTGTTATATGACTCATCACGAAGTTATTTATCTCTGAGAAGAAGACACCCATCAGGAGGAAACTGTCTTGACATTTGATAGGATGCCCTTAGAGATATGGTTTGATAAATACCAGTTCGAAGTTGATTATGATATTGGTGAGAGTGGGACAAAGTTTCTCACAATAAGAAATTTAGACATTGATCTAAATGATGTGGAATTACGATATGGATATCATTTGGGACATCCAGAATTAAGAAAGGAGATTGCAAAACAATACAAAGGCAACTCTTCTGAAAACATAGCTGTAACCACTGGTGCTAGTGAGGCTAATTTTGCCATAATCGCTCACCTCGTTGGTCCTAAGGACCATATCATTGTGGAACACCCAACATACCCCTCTCTGTATCAAGTAGCACGGTCTCTCGGAAGAGATCTTACATTATTCAAGCTGAAGTGGGAAAGCGAGTTTAGACCAGACATGGATGCTCTTAGAAAATTAATCAAACCAAATACAAAACTGATTTCTCTTACTCATCCTAACAATCCAACGGGATCTGTTATTTCAAAGTCAGAACTAAGAGAAGCAATTGAGATAGCAGAGGAAGCGAATGCGTATCTGATGGTAGACGAAACGTACCGAGACCTCATGTTTCAAACGCCTCCGCCGCTTGCAGCAACCATGAGTCCAAATGCTATAAGCCTGACTAGCATGTCAAAGACTTGGGGGTTGCCGGGTATCCGAATTGGCTGGGCTGTGGCTGGGAGACCTATTATTGAAGCGATAAGGGCAGTCCGAGAACAAGTCACAATTTGCAATTCCTCAGTAGGTGAAGCCATTGCGAGAGAGGTGATTCGGAAAAAGGAAGAGATATTGCCAATCATCAGGAAAGCTGTAATATCAAACTTCAAGATAGTTGAGGAATGGATGGGGTCTCAGAAATGGCTTGAATGGATTGCGCCTCATAGTGGTGTTGTGGGTGCACCACGGTTAATGAAAGGTGGGAGTACTGATGAGCTCTGTAAGCTTCTTGTAACAAAATATCGAACCTTTACAGTACCTGGTTCGAGAATGGAGCTTGAGGGACATTTCAGGCTAGGATTTGGTGGAGAACAAGAAGAACTCATCAAGGGTCTTGAACAACTAGGTAAAGCTTTGAAGGAACTCTATTCCTGAATAAAGTGTGTGGTTCATTAATGTAGGATATCACGTATCCATGGATGCGTGTTGTCTTTGCGCGATGTAGGTGAAATAGTAGAGATTGAAGAATGTGAATGGAGTCTGATATCTTCACTAACAGTCGAATCTCATTCTGTTAATGTACGATTCAGTGCCATCAAAAAAGGGACTCCACGACAAGTAACTGCGAAAGCTACTGGACGACCACATATCCTATGTGAGGTCGTTATAGGTGATGAATCTGCAATAATCAATCTAGTCCTTTGGAATGATGATATTGATGAGATAGAAATTGGAAAGACATACGAATTATTGAATGGTTACATAAGCATCTATGATGAGTGTATGAGTCTGTCCAAAGGTAGATGGGGAACCATCAGATTAGCTACATCGGATATTGTCCAAGTAGACGGGACCATAAACATGAGTAGACCATTCATGGGTAGGCCAAAACGACGGAAGCATACACGGTCCACCACCGGACGCTCATTTCAGGGAACTCCGGGAAGGGAATCTAAGGGTTACTGCTCACGGAAGGGCTTTTGAGGCCGTTCACCCATGACAGTGGTGTCTAGGTGCATATGTCATGAGAGTTCAACATGGCGATGTTAAAATCCCTTTTCCGCTCTTCACAATAGGTGGAAGACTAAGACTGAGTGGTCTTGATGATCGGTCTATCTC
>JBHLRT010000113.1:0-6052 GCA_048882305.1 Candidatus Thorarchaeota archaeon | reverse complement strand
TATGCCACTTCGGCCCTACGATTGCACGAAGAGCATGACCGCCATCAAGCTGAGCAATGGGAAAGAGGTTTAGTGCGGTAACAAGCATTCCAACCCATGCAGCAAATGCGATGGGATGCATGTACAATGTCCCACCAGGTGGAACAAAGCCACCAAAGAGGTAACCAACCAAAGTGAATAGTAGTGGAGTTGCAAGTTCGCCGGACATACCAGGAAATGTTTCATCGATAGCAATCAACTGTTGTGCTGTTACTGGGACAGACATCAGATATCCGATAAAAAGCACAACAAGTGTAACCGCAAAGCCTGCAAGAGGACCTGCGAGACCCATATCTATTAGCTCCTCTCTGTTGTTGGGAGGGCTTTTCTGTTGGATGAAAGCACCAAAGGTACCGCCTATTGGAGGCAAGCCCGGAATAAAGTAAGGCAGAGTAGCCTCTATTCCTTTCCTTTTGCACATCAAGTAATGGCCCATCTCGTGCGTGAAGATGATACCCATCAAAGCAAGCATGAATGTAATTGTCACGAATGCAATGTCTAGAAGTGAATAGCCTCCAGGATAAAACAATGTTAGGAAAACCGGGCTTGTTGCTTGCAGTAATCCAGCAATCGCAATTGTAGCTAAAGTGGTTACGAACAAAGCATAGTTGATTTTCTTATCACTTGGGCCAGGTTTCTGGATTGGTACAAACCGTATGAAGTATTCATCAGCTGCCTTATTTTTCCACCGAACAAGAGGCCAAACCTTCAGTGGCTTAGTTAGTTTAGTGAGTTCTTTGAAGACACCATCTCGTTCCTCATTTGTACCTGGAGTATTAGCAGGCCAACTCACAATGAATGTGGGCATCCCGAATTCAAGAACACTTGTTTCTACTCGGAAGTGAAGTGAAAGAATGTCACTTAATTCTGCAAATGTCGGATATGAAATAACTGTGGTCTGATCATCATCGAAAGCCAAAATTGTCGGTTCTCCCTATTGTCTAGACTCAGTGCAGTTTTTTGTCAAAGTCATTTAAGAATATCCGCTTAGGCAGGGATTTATTCAGAGATAAACATCTACCCATAAAACTGAAACCAGTGATTGAGTGTCCGTTCAGCAAACCGATCTGCGCCATCTGTAATCACTTCAGGAATCATACCTTCTTTGATGAAATCTGCGACCGTTAAACCCATAGTAATAGCATCCTCAACATTAGCACGTAAATCCATCAGTGCTTGGATATAATCTTCAAGTTCCGAGGGACCGCACACAGGACCATGCCCAGGAATTATTGTTTCAAACCCTAGTTCCTGAAGTTCTTCCAATGCCATAATCCATCTATCAGGATCACAGCTTGGGTCACCACCGTAGGGAAACATGCCGCTAAAGATGAGGTCGCCAATGAAGATGACTTGGTGTGGATGTGAGATGATTGTAGAAGATCCAGCAGTGTGTCCTCCGAGGAGTTTCACTGTTACTTCTTCGTTGTTCCCGAGAGCGATATGTGTCCTGAAAACAACATCAGGCAAACGGATAGAGAGGTCTTGGATAGCATTCCATAACTCAGGTCGTTCATCCTTTGCTGGAGCATAGTTCTTCTTCAGAGTTTCAATTTGCCAATCGTTTCTGAGGTTTTCTTCGCATCGTTCACGTGTCGGAGCTGAAGCGATAATACTTACTGGTTCAAATGCCTGCGCTCCAAAGACATGGTCACTATGAGAGTGAGTGAGTACGAGCTTAAGAATTGGTTTACCAGTTTCTTTTTCCAAAAACTCCTTTGTTACTTTACTTTTAGGATGAATCTGTCCAGAATCAATCATAATGACTTCATCTTCAAGAACGATGGCGCCATGATTTCCTCCATTTTTACCATCGGTGTTCACGAATATTCCATCAATGAGTTTTTGCAAGGGCATATTGAGTACTAGACAAATCTTCCAGATATAATTGTTCACTTGCAAACTATGCTTCAAGTGTACGCAAGATACCATCAAGCGCACCTTCAGGTCCTTTGAATACCCGAACCCGGAAACCTACACCAAGACGCTCAGCGATACCCCGACAGGCATCAATGTCAACACCTGGAATGTCCACAGCAGAAAGCTCCACTTGCATTAGAGGTTTACATTGTTCAGCGAATTCAAGAATCGACTCAAAGGCGCCTCTCCCGAGCTTGGGTTGACAAAGTCGAAGGTATGTATCTGGGTCTTGAGCATTAAGTGAAATCTGGATGCGCGCCAAGCCGACATCTACAAGCTCCTGAGCAACATTACGAGTTGGATGAAGAATGGGTGCTTGCCCATTGGTGTTCATTCTAATTGGTACGTCGGTCAATTCTTTTAATTTCCGTATTGCATCTAGCACTACGTCAAGATTGAGAAGAGGTTCCCCAAAGCCGACAATTGCTACATCATCAAATCTAGAATCCCAAGTTTCCTCAATAGCCTGTAATAATTCCGAGGAGCTTGGATCCTCCTCTAAAGATAGGTCAAAGCCAAAGACACCATCACCAAAGTTGCGAACGCAGAAAAGACAATCATTCATGCATCTAGAAGTGGGGTTGATGTAAAAACTACTTCCTCTCCAATATGTCAGATCGCCTTTTGACATCAGGACAACACATCTTTTGTTGATGCTCTGTAAATGCCTGTATAGCAAACAGACCTTGATACATTTAACGATTTGTTTATCTCAATTCTGTGTAAGTAGTAACCTGGTTGTGACCTTTGAATGGAAGGAGAACAAGTAGAGAACGGAAAATTGATGCACTGATTATTGTAGGAATAATACTTTCATCTTCAATCATTTTCCTACCCCTCATATTACCTGAGCCGCCTACGCCCCCTCCTGAAACCATTCTTAGAATCCTGTCAGTTTTTGATGTGACAATTCTTTCAACACTAGAGGATTCTTTTCTAGATAGTCCATTTGCAGAAGACAACAATATAGTCGACATTGATTGGGTCGGAGTAGATACGACTGTTTGGGACATCTTGATACGGTCAAGCTCAAATGATTTAGTGTTGGGTCCTTGGGATATTATTAATAGTCTGGGACAAGCTGGGTTCCTCCACCCTATAGCAGAGTCTACTCATATGATAGTGAATGAGTCTATTGCAGGTGTGACTCTGAAAGGACACACTGAAAATCAGACAGTATGGTGTAGTGTTGCCACTAGAAATACGATCTTTGAATTACTGGTCAATGATACCTTGCTTTCAGAATACGGACTTGAAGTTCCAGAAACCTTTGAAGAGCTACTTTCCCCAGCCTATTATGCAGAGGACTTGGGATTCTCTCTGATAGGGCTGGATGACCCTTCGTCTGGATCGGTCGGATATCAACTTCAGAATTTCCTTACGAAAGCTTATAGCTGGGAAGATGGAATTCGAAATCTAACATTGCTCTTTGCAAATTCGATGCTATATAGTCACCAAGGTGATGCACTTGAAGCACTCTTTGGAGGAGATACTGCTGTTGCCATAACGGTGTTCAATGCCCAAGACTCGGAACCACTACCAATAACAATTCAAAGGATGCACTTGCAGAACATGGTTATCGTAAATCCAACTGCTGTGGCTATTTCGAATGAATCAAAGCATGTTTCTCAATCAGAAGCGTTTATCGAGTTTCTCCTTTCTCCAGACGGTCAGAAAATCTGGTTAGAACAAACCAACCTTTTCCCAGTCAGACGCGAAGCATTCGATATGGTGGGAGAAGAAATCGATGAGCGAATCTTTTCGGAATTCAATTGGACATCTCGGACTACTGGATTTGGAGTTTCAAAGACATATACAGATGAAAGCATAGCATTAGGTGTCTACATGGATTCTACTGCAATAGTACCATACAGTAATCTCACACACTGCTGGAGAAGCATTGTAGATGCTTGCAATAATGGAAGTATAGATGAACTTCACCTAAGGAACTTTGCAACTGAGCTTGGCGAACCAATAACATTTCTCTCTCCAATAAACGGAGAAAATGAAACATTCACCAGAGAGTATGCAATCGAAATTCAGTACACTCTGTATGGTGAGCCATATGCGGAAATGTTCATTCTGCTTTGGAGAGAAACAGCAAATCTAAGGTATGAAAGAATCTTCAATGAACTTTCCGCACTTCTTTAGAAATCAATGAACCACCTCTATCAGCTACCAACAAATCAGCTCCTCGCAAATTCTCAGCAATGAGTAATAATATAACATAATCAACGAATAAAGAACAAGAGTTAATGTTGTGTTCGAGATGGCAAAAACAAGAGAAGAACTTAGCTCATTGAAATGTGTTCCATGTCGAGGAGGGATCCCGCCAATGGAGCAGGAAAAAATCAAATTAATGTTAGATGTTGTTCCTGGTTGGACAAAGACCCGGGGAGAAATCGACAAGATAGAGAAGACATTCAAATTCAAGGATTTCAACAAAGCCATGATGTTTGTGAACAAAGTGGCGGAGATTGCGGAGGAGCAAGGTCACCATCCAGACATCTTGATTCAATGGAATAAGGTCACGCTCACTCTGTGGACCCATGCAATCAAAGGCTTGCATGATAATGACTTCATTCTAGCAGCTAAGATTGATGAACTATAGAAGATTCATTTTGGTCTGGCCGTTTAATCCAATACACAACCGCTCCAGCTAATATTACTGCAACGATTATTCCAGATGCGAAACCTATTGTGAAAAGACTCAAAGGAAATGCCCAGAGTAATGTCATTACAGAAGTGAAAACAGTCATTATGAGAGCAACAACTAAACCATAACGAATAACCTCGCCCTCAATACCAATTTCATCGATGACAGCAGCTGCATTCTGAATTTTGGCAGGGCTAAGAACACTTGCTAATCCTCCACCAATTCCATTGGAGGCTGCTACATGGATAGAACTAGCTCCAATGAGATTACTTGTTTCCACATGATATCGGGTGAACATAGCGATTGCAGAGGTTTCGGAACCTGAAATAAATCCGCCAAGAAGACCCATGAAAGGAGCGAGAATAGGGTAGATTAGACCAATTCCAGCAGTAAGTGAAGCCAGTAAGTAGATCATGTTATTTGTTGGATCCAAGCCATTGATAGGATCTGTTGGGTTAAGCCAGATTCCAGAAGGATTGACAATCCAACCACTGAAATTCATAACCTCAGCCATCGCAAAGAAGATTGCCGCGGCTAAAACTGGTCTAGGAGCTCTCTTCAAGAAAATTGACATGGTTTGTTTTAAGACAGCTCTGTCGGTCTTTAGGAATGGCATTGACACAAGTGTTGAGATAAGCATGAGTGTGTATGCCTGCCAAAGAAACCTATTGTTGATAATACTTGGATGTCCACCAATTTGAATTGGAAAAGCAAGATCAACAAACAGAAAATGAAACACTTGAGGAATCATATTTGTAACGAGACTCAGGACAACAAGGACAACCCAGGGTATGCTAGCCCGGTATATACTCATACTCTGTTCGACTTGAACATCTTCTTCATCAAGAGTGGTTCTATCGAGAATAGGTTTGCTACGTAATCGGTTGAACAAGAGCAGAACGACCAGAACAACAGCACCAGCAAACACGTTTGTTAGGGTTGTAAGTGGAAGTAAGACATTGCATACAATAGCAGTCACTCCAGCTGTGATTCCGCATATGCCAGCGAGAAGGAGACCATCACGACTAAAGAGAAGCTTTCTACCTCCTGCAATCCAAAGCATCGATATTGCTATACCCATGCTTACAACAGGCATATACCAGGAAAAGACGGATCCTCCTTGCTGCAATGTGATAGGGGACGCCCACAATGAGTACTGATCAGTGAAGACAACTGCGGGAATTCCGAGCAGAGCGTATGTTGTCAATGGGTCATATCCGATAGAAGGTAGAGCAACTGCAACCATTGGATTGAACCCAAGGGCCAACATCACTGGAGGCAACATCGATACGGGAGTGGCTCCATTTCCGACTAGAAATAAGCCCAAACCAAAACTAATCATGAGAATTTGCATCGGACGACTTCCGCCACCAAGCGTTTTGAAGAAGACAATTAGTCTCTGAAGAGCACCAGTCACCTGCATATAGGTCATCATCA
>JBHLRT010000112.1:0-6059 GCA_048882305.1 Candidatus Thorarchaeota archaeon | reverse complement strand
GAGGTTTTCTATCTGTTCTTGATCCTGAACTAGCAGAATCTGTAGGACGTCGCAGGGTAGCTGAAGCGGAAGAATTGGGAGTGGACGGAATCATCACGACCTGTGTGTCGTGTTACAAAAACCTAAGCTATAATGCAAGGGATACAAACCTTGAAGTGATCCAGCTAGACGAGTTAATACTCGATAAGGCTCGAGCATCTCAAGTAGAGGAGTAGGAAGAATTAACAGGAAGAGAGTGGAGATGTCAACTATGAGCAAAGAAAGAGGCAAACGCGTTGTAATCGTTGGCGGTGGAATCTCAGGATTCAGTTGTGCCCTCGAGCTGAAAGGCTTGAAAGCAAGGTGTACGATTCTGGAAAAAGAGAAGACTGTCGGCGGTCGTGCGAGATCATATACTGAATCAGGCTATGTCTTCGACCAGGGTCTGCACTTTTTCGTTGGTGGTTTCAAATCACTGATTCCTATACTTGAAAGAAGTGGAGTCAGAATGACCACTGTAGGGGAAGGCGCAGTGTGGTTGAAGGATGGAGAAAGACACATCATCCGGAAGTCAGCTGTTGAACTAGCAAAGTTTGGTCTACTCCCAACAACGGATAGAGCAAGGCTTGGTTTACTCGTCCAAGAGAACATCAAGAGAACTGAAGAAGAGTTCAGGGAACTTGATAAGATGACATTCAAAGAGTATGCTGATGACAAGAAGATACCAGAAAGCATTCAAAACGAGTTCTATGAACCTCTGATTAAGACTGTTACATTTATGCAACCAGAGGAGGTTTCTGCAGGACAATATCTATACTCTGAACACCTTCGTTTTGCATACGAAGACGGTTTCAGTGCTATGTATCCTGAACGGGGAGGCCTTGGTAGTGTCGCATACACCCTTATGCTCCAGGCAAGAAACTTTGGAGTTGAACCGCAGGTAAATTGCGCAGTCAATCAGGTAATAATTGAAGATGGAAAAGTTGTCGGTGTAGATTACGAACAAGATGGACAGACTAAGCATCTCGATACAGATGCAGTGGTCATGACAACTCCAATTGATCTTTTACCAAACTTTGTCAAGATGAGTGAATTACCGAAAGAGTTCGTTGAAAAGACATCGAAATTCGAGTACACACCATCTACCGTTGCCTACTTTGGATTGAAATCAAGAGTTCTGGATTTCAATGTAGGAGCATTTGTTCCTGGAAGGAAAATTAATATCGTTGCAGAAGCGAAGCGGGTTTCAGGCGTTTTAGCGCCTATAGGAGAGTCACTTCTTACTGTCACTGGAATAGACAAAGAACTTCTCAAAATGAGTGATGAGGAAGCAACAGATACTATTCTAGATGAGCTTGAAATTCTAATTCCAGGTGTCAAGGAAAAAGTAACTTGGAAGAAGAGCTGGAAGATATGGAAGTCTGTCCTTAAGCAACCGCCGGGAATTATGGACATGCGACTGACCACAAACAGGACTGGTATCGAGGGGCTATACGTTGCAGGAGCACATGCGAATTGTGGTATGTATTATGCTTCAATGGAAGCTGCCTCAAGATCCGGTACTGCCTGTGCTGGTGAGATGATTAAGGACCTGAAGTAGATTCAATCACAAACTAGAAAATGCTGAGGGTACTACTACCCTTAGCATAACTATATACTAGAGAGTATCTAAATCAGAAGTAGCC
Organism: Candidatus Thorarchaeota archaeon; assembly: GCA_048882305.1. GTDB lineage: Archaea > Asgardarchaeota > Thorarchaeia > Thorarchaeales > Thorarchaeaceae > SMTZ1-45. The sequence goes on along the minus strand of JBHLRT010000112.1, from coordinate 4,395 downwards.
ATCATTCTATGGGGAGCATTAGATGACCAAAATAGACTTCCTAGAAAGGTATGCACAAGAGAATGAACCATATGTTTGTGCCTCTTGTGGGAATTGCACCCTTGTGTGTCCCGTTTTTCGTGAGCTCAAATGGGAGTCTTACGGTCCAAGAGGAAAACTCCATATCGTGAAATCGATAATTGAAGGAGAGGGTGAATTTAGTCAGGATTTCGCCAACAAACTTTTTCTCTGCACTCTCTGCGAGCATTGCACTTCAGTTTGTACTACAGGGATCAGCCTTGATCGATTCTGGGAAGTCGCCAGAGCCGAGGTAAGACATCGTAACCTTATGCCGCCCCCAGCTCAATTTGTATTAGACTCCTTGAAAACCAGAGGGGACATAATGTGGATGGGACCAGCAGATAGAGTCCTCTGGATGGAAGATATTGAAGATACAGTAAAAGATCGTGTATTGAAAAAAGCAGAGGTTGCATATTTTCTAGGATGCAATGTGTCACTCAAATCACAGCTACATGATGTTGCTAAGTCTATGGTAAAAATCATGGAATATGCAGATGTTGATTACACTCTACTTGGAGAGAAGGAAGTCTGTTGTGGAGCTCCATTAAAGTGGGCAGGAAATCTTGAAGGCACAAATGAGATGATAGAAAAGAACTTAGAGTTGATTCAAAGTCTAGGTGTAAAGACTGTCGTCTTCAGCTGTCCATCATGCATTCAGACTTGGCAGGAAAGCAGCAAACACCGGAAGGAATTCGAAAATCTCGAACTATTAACGACTTCACAGTTTATTAATCGACTCAGCCGAGAGGGACGGCTAAAATACGAAGAGCAGCCAATGATAACAGTAACGTATCATGATCCATGCATTTCAGCACGAGTATTGAAAGCAACAGAGGAACCGAGGGAAATCATAGAAGATATTCCTGGAGTTTATAATGTAGAGATGTCACCATCAAGACAGAACACTAGGTGTTGTGGAGCACATGGACTGCTTGATGTAGTAGATCCGGTACTTTCCGCTAAGATAGCTGAAACACGACTAAGAGATGCAACTGTGACCCCGGCGTCACGAATTATCACAGAATGTCCTAGATGTATCCTTGCATTCGATCTAGCAAAATTCACTACAGGCTATGATACTACAGTGCAGGATATCACTCAGATTGTTGCCGAGTCTCTTTCACCTAAAGAGAAGAGAGGTGAAGGAGAATCGTGAAATTTGATGAGATGCGTATCGGGGACATTATCGGTGCAGATAATGTATCAACAACTCCCGAAACCTGCATGATATACTCCAAAGATGTGACTAGTCTTCCTGATATTGCGTATCAGATTGTAAGCCCAAAATTCGACGTTGTAACACAACCGGTTGATGCGCAATCACTTCAGAATCTTGTTTGGTTCGCTGCTGATAATGGGATTCCTCTTGTTCCCCGGGGTAATGGAACTTCTGGGTGGGGAGGGGCTATTCCAACAAAAGGTGGCATCTGCATAAGTTTGTCAGGAATGTCCAATATACTGTATTTCAACGAATTCGAACAAGCTATCACCGTAGAATCGGGTATAACTTGGAGAAACCTTCTAACCTTTCTTGAAAGATTAGGATTCACTCTACCGGTTTATCCATCGAGTGCAACTGCAGCTACTGTAGGAGGGTTTGTAGCGAGTGGTGGACTTGGAATAGGATCTACACGACATGGTGATATACTTAAACAAGTTCTAGGCATTGAAGCTATACTTCCCAATGGGAAAATTGTGCGATTTGGAAAATTGCTTTTGAATCCCGAAACTGACACAATTCGAGAGAAAGCTGAGAAAGGTAATGCGTGGTTGGAACAAGAACTAGCCGATGCAGGTCTTGGAACACCAGAACAAGAAACGAAGTTAATTACCGGAACATATGGAACACTCGGAATAATCACAAAGGTTACTCTAAAGACCATTCCAAACTTACAACTAATACCATTCGCAATTTCGTTTGATTCAATGGCAGATCTGGTAAAAGCTGCTCAGAAGATCATCTAAGAAACTCAACCATATTACTTGAGATTTCTGGCAGATAATTACACATCAAAATTAAGAGTTCTAGCGACCAAAGATCTAGAACAAAGCAAATACATACTAACAGGTGCTCTTCTTGATACAATATATCAAAACGAGGAGAACATTGAGAAGATTCAGAATATCACCAAAGAAGCAGATGGACTGCAACTAGATGATAAACGAGCTTGGTTCTATTGGGAAGAACGGCTCTATCCTTTGAGGATAAAGCGTTATGGTCCAAGTTTAGTGCCTGCTGAAATGTTAGCACCTTTGGAAATGCTTCCTGAAATACTCGAAAAGACAAAAATCGAGCTCAAGAAATCAAAAGTAGCAATAGAAGGCACAATGAGTAATGATGGCAGTTCATCTTTCATGGTGTGGATACTTGATGATGAAAGAAAAAGCATATCATTCACTATCGGATGGCAAAGGTCTTTTCGTATTGCAACTCTAGCTGAACAATTTGGTGGACTCCCGTATGCGGTAGGTTTGTGGAACGGTCGTCATGCAAAGAAATACTACGGTGATAAAAACTTCAACGATCTTAAGGTAATGAAGAAGAAACTAGATCCAAAGAATCTCATGAATCCTGTAAAGGTCTTCGGCGGGAGAGTAACTGCAGGTCGTACATCGATGGCATTTGGATTTCTTATTGGTTTCTTCATCTTCTCGGTAGCAGGTTTGATAGGTCCTGGTCTTATAGGATGGGATTGGCTGTCACAGTTGTTGAGATCCACAGTTATTGAATCAAATCCTTTTCCATTATTGCTATGGTTATCAATTGCCAGTGGTTTCATTGGAGTCATGATCATTAGATTAATGTCATTGAATCTGGCGCTATCAATAGGTATCCCTGTACTCCGATTACTAAGTAGGATTTCAAGAAGGTAACATTGAAGTAAATGGGAAGCTTCACAAAAACTGTGTTGCTTCATAGAGGAGAAAACTTCACGTTATGGGACCAAATTCCCTTTACCATGGTTTACCAATATGCTCTTATACGAGACTTATGTTTAAAATCGAAACTTAGACGATGTCTTGAATCAGTCTATAGATGCAACATTGTAACCAAGTCTAGGTGACGAACATATGAAACGTAACCACATAACAAAGCTTATGGTTATACTGAGCTTTCTTGTTTTGGTTTTCGCTGCAACAGGATCAGTCGTGGCGAATCCTGAATATACAACCGAATGTGGCGGTTGCCACACAAATACCGGTACGCTAACACTATCAACAAACTCCACTGTTGCCGCTGAAACTGGAGATCCATTTATCCTTCAAATCACGGCTGGAAATGGAGCAGAGTACATCGCAGTTAAGAGCGGTTGGGCGGACAATGATTATTTCACAATCTCTGAAACGTTGGTACAAGATGACTCCACAAATGATACGAATGGTTCAGCTGGAGAGATTACTGTAGATATTACTTTCACTCCATTGACAAATGGTACTCACACAATTCGTATCTGGACAGCAGCTGCGGGAGCGCTTTCTGAATCATTTGATGTAACAGTCACTGTTACAGGTGCAGCTGGTACAACACCAACGACACCTCCGCCAGTCGATCTAGAAGGGATTTGGGATATGATGGTTATTTGGGTTCCAGCCACCACAGCAGTGATTCTTGTAATTCTTGGATACATTGCATTGAGAAGGAGACAATAGTGAGGTGATATGAATGGCAATTCATCCTGTTTTCGTACACTTTCATACTGGAATCTTAGCAGCAACTGCAGTTTTAGCGTTGATAAACCTCCTACTTAGAATTTTATTTAGGGACAACATCAACACGCCCGGAACAAGATTGGCTAAAGCGTTTCACCAATTTGATGTGTTCATCTATATTGGAAGCATCATTGGTTTCATAGGACTGGTTGCAGGTATGATCACCGGTTTCATGGAACCCGCGTATCCTCTGAGCACATTAGTGCTAATACCAGCAATGCGATTCAAGATTCTTTGGTCAATTGTTTCCGTTGAAATATACCTCTATCTCATTATTGTTCGAGCAAAACTTGGGGATAGGGTATGGGTCAAAGCATCCAGTTATTTCCCATACGCCATTCTAGTAATCATTGGCGGTGTTTTGATGATAATTATGGGTGCTCTCGGAGGAATACAAGTATATGGCGAGTCAATCCTATCACCAGTTCTTGATTGGATTGGTATACCATGGCCGTGATGAGGAGAATCAGCAATGACAGAACTATTTGAAGCCCTTAAAAAAGAAGGACTTGATATCGAGCCCACAGTTTGCGCAAGATGCGGGTTCTGTACGTTTGTATGTCCCGCATATCTTGACACTCTCTGGGACTCTCAGTCCCCAAGAGGGAAACTGAACCAGCTACG
>JBHLRT010000111.1:0-6102 GCA_048882305.1 Candidatus Thorarchaeota archaeon | reverse complement strand
GTGTAACATTGAAGGTCTCCATCAAGACTGTTCATCACGAACGATTTAAGCAGTTTGACCGTTGATACAAACAACAGAGGTCCGTTTATGTCCAGAAAAAAACACCCAAGAACAAAAGCTAAACACCTTAGTCAGGCAAGGGTGGATATTCTCTGGAAGCAAGCAAAGAGAGATGCTGAGTCAGGCGAGCACGAACTAGCAAGACAAAAGATGCTCAGTGCTCGGAAGATTGCACAAAAGACTCGGACAAAGATTCCTTATGAAATCAGACGAAGACTGTGTAGGAAATGTGGAATAGTTCTTGTTCCTGGGAATACCTGCAGGGTACGAGTTCGGCATAACAGGTCGAAACACGTCATTGTCACCTGTCTTGCATGTGGAACAATGAGAAGATATTACATCTAATTGCGTCACACGCATAGGTTAATCAGCAGTTCCATGGCAGCAAAACCGATTCACATGGCAGGACCAAATACAATTAGAATAAAGATCACTTGGCAAGAACCAGCAATGATGCAGATAGGAAAATCTGGTGTTTCAGATAACATTGTTGAGGAAGCCAAGAGACTTCTCAAGAAACACCAGTATATCAAGGTCCGATTGCTACGAAGTGCCATTACAGAGTCCAATAAGCTTGACCTCATGAAAATGCTGTGTGAGCGCACAGGAGCAAATTTAGCGGGTGTGCGTGGAAATACCGCGGTAATATACAGGACCAGAGGCTCAAGAAATGAGTGACAAGTGTAGATATGCTCAAACACAACGACAATCTTTTAAGCGCACTCTAGACGGTGGGTGCAGCCTTTTGAGGTAGGTCACTCGCCCAATGTGGATGAGATGACTTGTTCTCAATGAGATTGGTGACAGACAAATGCCCACAGTCTATGATATTCCTGCAAATATCCTCATACGACGACTCGCTCAGGACCTGAAGTCTAGAGAAGAGATTGCTGCTCCAGACTGGATGATGTTTGCGAAAACTGGTGCTCATAAAGAAAGAGCTCCTGATGACGCAGATTTCTGGTACGTGAGATGTGCGAGTATTCTCCGAAAGGTGTACCTGAACGGACCTATTGGAACTGAGAAGCTGAGGATAGTATATGGCGGAAGAAAAAGACGTGGCGCACAACCAAATAAGTTCCAGAAGGGCAGCGGGGCAATCGTCAGGACCGCACTTCAACAGCTCGAGCGAGCTGGTTTCGTTAAGAAACAAGGGACTAAGGGTCGAGATATGACCGATATCGGTAGATCCTATATGGACAAGCTGTCAGCAGCACTCAAGAAAGAACTCTCACAGGCTATTCCAGAACTGGAGAAGTACTAAGCTGGGTGACAAAGCACAATGAGTGATGATGAACTCGAAGCCATCCGTCAAAGAAAAGAGGCGCGACTTCGAGAGCAAGCACTCAGGGAACAGGCTGCTGATCAACAAGCGGCTGAAGTTCAGGCACAGAAGGAGGCTCTATTAAGACAGATCCTCACTCCTGAGGCTCGTGCGCGACTCACAAATGTCAGATTAGTAAAGCCTCAGCTCGCAGAGCAAATTGAGCTTCAGCTCATTCAACTCGCGAGCTCAGGTAGGCTTAGAGGTCAGGTGACTGATGCACAACTGAAAGGTCTCCTCCAACAACTCCAAGGAAAGGAACGAGAACGGAAAATATCATTCAGATGAATGGCTGCGAAAGGTGAAAACAATGGGACGAAATAAACCACTAGCAAAGAAACTGAGGATGGCTAAGGCAATGAGAAGTAATTCCTCAGTACCGACTTGGGTCATCGTTAAGACCTCCGGTAAGTTGAGACGAACACCTGCGCAGCGAAACTGGCGTCAGTCTAAGCTAAAACCATAGTCAGGTGGGCATAGATGTCAAAGAAGAAGAAGAAAGAAGCAAAGGCCGAGGTCTCTGAGGAGGAACCAGAAATCGAAGAGATTGAAGAAGTCGAAGAGACTGAGGAAATTGAAAAAGCACCATCTGATGTTGAGGAAGTCAAAGCTCCTAAGGAAGAAGAGCCAGAGGAAGAAGAAGAAGAGATTATTGATGAGCGAATCTACACAGTACCTCTTCGAAAAGCTTACTGGACAGGTAGTAGACTACGCAGATCCAATAGAGCAGTCAAAGTTCTCCAGCAGTTTGTAGAAAGGCACATGAAACCAGAGGAACTACTTATCCAACCAGAAGTAAACGAGCATATCTGGTCTCGAGGAATTCAAAAACCTCCACGAAGGGTAAGAATCCGAGCAACCAAGAATTCAGACAATCTTGTGCGCGTTTATCTTGCGGAGGGATAGTCCGAGGTGATCGCCCGAACAGACTTCGAGGGCGATTCAAATGTTGGAGCTTTTGGAATCGCCACAGACCGTTTTGTATTTGTTAGCTCTAATATGTCAGAGAAGAGTCTTGATGTCATTGAAAAAACATTCAACTTGCCGTTGGTCCAGACTACAATCGCAACCTTAGACGCAGTGGGACTTGTTTCAGTGGCAACATCAAATGGGATTCTGGTACCGTATACAGCATCTGATGACGAACTTGCTCAACTCAAGAGCGCGTCGGATGTTAATGTTGATTGGTTAGATGATAAAATGACAGCACTAGGAAACATCATTATTGCTAACGATAATGGTGCATTGTGTCACCCAGATTTTAATTTCAAAGCAAGACAAAAGATTTCAGATACACTAGGAGTCGAAGTAGTACCTGGTAGCTTAGCGAAACTGCCAATTGTAGGTGCAAACGCAATTGCTACAAACCAAGGAGCAATAGTGCATCCATTGTCAACAAGTGGCGAGATTGAACTCCTAGCACAGGTGTTAAAAGTACACGTAGAAGTCGGGACAGTGAACAGAGGAAGCCCTTACACAAGTCTTGGTGTATTGGCGAATATTGATAGTATGATTGCAGGAACTGACACGACCGGTGTTGAACTGGCACACATAAGTCAGGTCTTGGGATTTGTATAGATGAGGTGTTATATGGATGAGTTCGAAAATATGGCGAGCGATGGGCGTCTACCGAAAAGGAAAGAGAGAGTTCAGATTCAATAGAGAACTTCTTGCTGAGAAGGATTCTCACGTCAGGGAAAAAATACTCTCTGAGTTAGGTAGCCGACATAGAGTGAAGCGTAATAGAATAGAAATTAGTGAGATTAAAGAAATCAAACCCGAAGAAGTCACAGACATTGATCTTAGAAAGATACTAGGATTGGAGACCGAGTTCTAATGACCGATGACCCACAAATTCTACTTGAGAAGCTGTACACCGAGCAACAGATGGCAGAAACGAATCTGGCTCTGTTGCAGCAACGTATTGAGGTTGTTCAGGTGTATATCACTAATTATCGTTCTGGTCTTGTGGTCTTAGAAGAGATAGAGAATAGAAAAGAAGGCGAAGAGATGCTCATGAATATTGGTGGCAGCATCTTTGTAAAAGCGGCCCTTGCAAATCCAGAAAAAGTTCTTCGTGGAATAGGTAACAATGTGCGCATAGAACAAAGTGTTACTGAGGCAAAAGCAGCCATAACTGAAGCGGTTAAGAGTCTCGAAAAGCAGCATGAAACATTGACCCAAGAGTACCAGAGATTATACGCATACTCCACTCAACTCAATACGCAGTTCCAGCAACTAGCAGCACAGATGCAGAACACCAGAACCCCTGTTAAGGAGGAGTAACTGATTGTTTGAGAGGCTCAAAGGAGCACTTGATACAGCAGTAACAAAAGCCACAACTAAAGAACTTACAGAGAAGAACCTTGCAGATGCTGTTTGGGAGCTTCAGGTCGTTCTAATTCAAAATGATGTCGCAGTAGAGGTGGCTGAGCACATTTGTGAACTGACGAAAACAAAGGTACTTGGAACAAGAACTGGAAGACTTGAGAATCTTAGTCGTGTCTTTAAATCAGCTATACACGAATCAATACTCGAGGTTCTCACTCCTGAGTATCCACTTGATCCAATTGAATTTGCAAAAGCTCAGAGAGAAAAAGGATTACCTACCACAATTCTATTTGTTGGAGTCAATGGTACTGGTAAGACGACAACTCTAGCCAAACTTGCAAGTATCTACAAAGCCAGCGGTTTCTCTGTTGTGATTGCCGCAGGAGATACGTTTCGTGCTGGAAGCATAGAACAACTCGAAAAACATGCGGAGAAACTGGGAATACGGATTATAAAGCAGGATTATGGTTCAGATGCTGCAGCTGTTGCCTATGATGCGATAGCACATGCAAAAGCTCGACGCATCGATATTGTATTGATTGACTCTGCAGGTCGAATGCAGAGCAACAAGAATCTCCTTGAAGAAATGAAAAAGATTGTACGTGTAGCAGAGCCAGACCTGAAAATATTCGTTGGCGATGCTTTAGCAGGAAATGATGCTCTGTCTCAAGCCAAAGAGTTTCATAATGCAATCGGTATCGATGGTGCAATCCTCACGAAAGTTGACGCAGATCCATCTGGAGGAGCCGCTCTATCAATTGCATATGTGACTGGAAGACCTGTTATCTATGTCGGGGTTGGTCAGAACTATCAAGACCTCAAACCGTTCAATCCAGAATGGTTTGCGGAGCGACTTATTGCTGATAAATGAGCAATTGGACAGTTTTTTATACGACTCACCTATGATGGCGCGTAGGAAGCCCTGAGGTGTTACTATTGAGCCTAAAAGGTAGAAACTTCATTGATCTTTCAGATTTTGAGAAGTTTGAACTTAGACAAGTTTTGGATACTGCACATGATTTGAAGCGAAAGCAGAAATGTGGTGAACCACATGAATTTCTGAAAGGAAAATCATTAGCGATGATTTTCATGAAGTCGTCGACGAGAACAAGAGTGTCCTTTGAAGTGGGTATGACTCAACTTGGCGGTCACGCGCTCTTTCTGCAACCAAGTGGTACTCAGCTTGGTAGAGGTGAAACAATTGGGGATACTGCCCAGGTCCTAAGTAGATATTGTGACGTAATTATGGCGCGTGTATTTGGTCACGATGAGGTTGTAGGTCTTGCAAAGCATGCTACAGTTCCTGTCATCAATGGTCTTTCTGATTTTCTTCATCCATGTCAAATAATGGCAGACATGCAGACAATAGAGGAGCACAAAGGAACTCTTGAAGGCCTGAAGATTACATATGTTGGTGATTCCAACAATGTAAGTAATTCAATCATGCAGGGTTGCACCATAATGGGAATGGATGTGACTATCGGTTCTCCAAAAGGATACACACCTTCAGATGAGATTATGAAAAAGGCTTCAGCACTAAGCAAGAGATATGGCACGACACTTGAGGTCATGAATGACGCAAGTGATGCAGTAAAAGGAGCTGATGTGATTTACACTGATACTTTCTTCAGTATGGGACAAGAGAAGTCCAGTGAGAAAGAGGATGCTCTAATGCCTTTCCAGGTCAATAAAGCACTCGTTGGCAAGGCAAAAGAGAATGTCATAGTCATGCACTGCCTCCCAGCTCACCGTGACGAAGAACTGACCTCAGAAGTGATGGATGGTCCTCATTCAGTGGTCTTCGATCAAGCTGAGAATCGATTACACGCTCAGAAAGCAATCCTAACACTCATTGTATAGAGGCGAATAACGTGCCTGGTGACGTAATTGCAATTGGTAGAATCAATGTTGATGTTGATATGAAGGTAGAAAAACTACCAAGTGTTAATGAGCATGTCATCAGTGAAAGAGGAAGAATAACATTAGGTGGCTCTGCAGCCAATTTTGCCAGTCAAAGTGCACGATTAGGAGTAAAGACAACACTTGTGAGTTGTGTTGGGGATGATGCATATGGCCAGCTTGCCTTGAAGGAGGTTGCACAGTCTGGCATTGATACAAGTTGTCTATTAGTCTTGGAGAATCAATCAACAGGCATTTTTGTCTATACTCATGATTCCAAAGGAGGACGAATTGTTGTCTCTGAACCAGGAGCAAACCGATTCTTGGAGAAAAGAGTGCTAGAAGAAGAGAAAATAATCGATGCTCAATTAGTGCATATCGCGGGATCGTTTCCTAAGTTAATGGAGGGAGTGGCTGAACTTACAACATCATACGGAATGATACTATCCCTAGATCCAGGTCGTGCGGGAATGGAGTTGAACTATGAT
>JBHLRT010000110.1:0-6126 GCA_048882305.1 Candidatus Thorarchaeota archaeon | reverse complement strand
CAGGATTCTGGAGACTTGGAGTTCCTGTGATTGTGGGACCGCATGGTTCTAAGTATCGAAGAATGTTGCTAGGAAAGGCGGAGGTAGAGAGAAACTGGACAGTCTATGATGCCCGGACTGGAGATCGTGTTGTTACAGCACCAGGTCCTGAGCATCTCTTCTATGCAGCAGAAACAGTGGCTGAAGCTAATGTTCTGACTGCAAAACTTGTTCTCAGGCCAAATGACACTGGAAAAGGTCGTTCTATCAAGCTGAGTCACTATATCGACATCCATGAGAAACACTATGGGTTCTTCCCAGATGATGTATGGAAATACATTCGACGTGACACAGACATCCCGATTACTCTGAAAGACAAGATATTGGCTCAGATGAAGGAGAACAAGTGGAAGGAACGGCGGATAATAGACCCAACGCTCTTGAAAGAGCAAGTAATGGGAGGCGGTACATAATGGTAATGAAACCAGTGCCTTGGCAAACGGGAGAGATCTGTGGACCGGATAGTGCGAAATCACTGACAAAACCCGATGTCCTAAAGAGAGACCTCAATAAAAGCAAGAAACGACTCCTAATTGTTGGGTCCGAGGCTGTTGAAGAAGCACATGGAAAGGGCGACATGGTAGATTATGCCATTGCTCTTTCTAAAGCTGGAAAGATGGATGTAATAGCGACTGGTGGTGCTATCAAGGCATTTATTGAGAAAGGGTTTGATGGCGCAAAGTCGATGGGTGCCATGGAGGTCGCATATCGGCTTCCAGACCCAGAATGGGTTGGACCATTTGGTAAGGGACCATACGATTTTATCATGATTTATGGAATCCCATATTATATGCAGTGGACTCTATTGTCAGCTGTTATGAATTTTGGAACTCATATCACTGCAATTGCATTAGGTAGATACTACCAACCACATGCAAAGTGGTCATTCCCAAACATGAAGGAGAAGCAGTACCATACTGCTCTCGACGAAATTCTTGAACTTATAGGAGGAGGCGGCAAGTAAATGTCATTCGAAGACATCCCGGTAGATATCGGCGTGGTATACGAAGGTGAACGAGTACGTGGCAAAGATATGTTTGTCGAACTCGGTGGACCAAAGATGCAACAGAAGTTCGAACTTGCAATCGCTCGAGATATGGGCGATATTGAGGACGAAAAAATTGACATAATAGGTCCTGACCTGAAAGACATGGAGGAAGGAAGTTACCATCCTTTTGGAATCGTTGTTGAAGTAGCTGGGAAAGAGATAGAACCAGACCTTGAAGGAGTAATTGAAAGACGTATTCATGAATATGTCAACTTTGTTGAGGGAATGATGCATCTTAACCAGCGCTATGACATCTGGATTAGACTCAGCAAGAAGTCCTTCGAGAAAGGTTTCAATAGTTTTGAGTTTCTCGGTAAAGTTCTGATTCGACTCTTTAAGAGTGAGATGAACATAATAGAGAAAATCCAAGTGACGTTCATAACAGATTCAAAAGTTATTGGCGAACGCTACGATGATGCAATAAATCGCTACAATCAGAGAGACGAACGTGCTCGAGGACTCAGCGATGCTGAAGTGGATACTTTCTATGGTTGTTCACTCTGCCAGTCATTCGCCCCGACTCACGTCTGCACTATCACTCCACAAAGATACGCGAATTGTGGTGCCATAAGTTGGTTTGATGGTCGAGCAGCTGCTCGAGTGGATCCAAAAGGCCCATTATATGCAATTCCAAAGGGTGATACAATTGACGAATTTAGAGGCGAGTACGAAGGTGTGAATCAAGCGTATACTGAAAAGTCACTTGGAAAGGTGAACTCGGTTGCACTCTACAGTGCCTTTGAAAAACCACATACGAGTTGTGGTTGTTTCGAAGCAATTGCATTTGTTATCCCAGAAGTTGATGGTCTAGGAATAGTACACAGGGACTTCAAAGGTGACACGGTGAATGGATTACCATTTTCAAGCATGGCTGACTCAACTGCTGGTGGTCGTCAAGTTCCCGGATTTCATGGCATATCAATTGAGTATATGAGAAGTCCAAAGTTCCTGCAAGTCGATGATGGATGGCAACGGATTGTCTGGCTTCCTGAAGCAATCAAAGAAAGGGTTCACGAGTTCATTCCCGAGGAAATGAGAGATAAGATTGCAACTGAGAACGATGCAATGAGCATCGGGGATCTCAAAGCGTTCCTGAAGGGGAAGAATCATCCAGTGGCTGACCGATGGGTCGACCTGGAGGCAGAAGATGAAGTTGCAATGGCAACGGACGATTCCGGCTCAGACTATGTTGCAGTTCCAGGTGAATTGACAGCTATGGTTGGAGGTGTGGGCGGAGGACTCGAAATCATCTTCAAGAATGCCAAGATATACGCTGAGAAAGTGATAGTCAGAAGAACCGGAAAAGGTGACAAGAAGAAATGACAACCGACGAGGAAAGGAAAACATCGTTGGATGACTTGTTTGGCGATTTTGCCGAACTTGTCCTTGAGAATGTCACAATAGAGTTGGATGAGCTGAAGCTTGCTCTTCGACCTATGGTTCAACAAATGGCGAAAGCAGCAGCAAGACCAGCAATAGAAATGCCAAAGTCATTGATTCCAGCCTCTTTCACCCCACCTCTTGGTAAATACTCTCAGAGTATCCAAGAAATCACTCTAGGAGCGACAAAGGGACAAGGAGGAACAAGAGGCAATACTGTGACTATCGGTGGTCATACTGCTCCGGCATGGGACCTGTTTCAGGCACCCCCAAAGCACCCACCCATAGTGGCAGCAGATGTGTTTGACATGAAAATCTCGCTGGCACATGCGGTGAAAATGCATTACAAGGAAGTCCTCGAAGATCCCGCGGAATGGGCTAAACTTGTCGTTAACAAGTTTGGTGCGGATGTGGTCACGCTCCATCTCATCAGCACTGACCGGCAACTTGGAGACACATCACCAAATGATGCTGCCAAAGTCATCGAGGAGGTTCTTCAAGCTGTTAAAGTTCCAATCCTCATAGGATCAGCAGGTGATCCAGAGAAAGATGGACCAGTTCTTGCAAAAGCTGCAGAAGTCTGTGAAGGTGAACGGACACTACTGTGCTCAGCTACAGTAGATGTCTACGAGGACATAGCAGTTGCAGCTAAGAAGCATGACCAGGTCGTTTTGTCTTGGACATCGATTGACATCAACCAACAAAAAGAGCTCAATAGACGATTGTTTGAATGGCTAACTCCAGAACAGATTGTGATAGACCCGACGACTGCTGCTCTAGGATATGGTCTCGAATATGCATTCACTATCATGCAACGAATGCGTCTAGGTGGATTACTTGGTGATGAGGAACTGCGCTTCCCAATCAGCTCAGGAACAACAAATGCTTGGGCTGCAAGAGAAGCGTGGTTGAAGAATCCAGAATTAGGCCCCAGGGAGCTAAGAGGGCCAATCTGGGAAAGTGTGACTGCTCTGGCACTCCTGCTTGCAGGTAATGATCTTTTCATGATGATGCACCCAGCAGCAATCAAAACATTACACGATCTAGTAGGCTGGCTGAAAGAACGACAAACGGTCAAATCGGATGAGTATCCGGACTGGACCACACTTACAATTCCGGAGGGGACATAATGGCAAAACTACCGGGTCCATTGGAGATCTATCCATTACTCCCAGGGACAAATTGCAAGGAATGTGGTGAAGCCAACTGCATGGCATTTGCTACCAAGATGGCTGAACATACTGTTAAGCTCAAAGCCTGCGCTCCGCTCTTCGCAGAGGCCAAGTATGCCAAAAAGCTTGAGAAACTCAAAGAACTAGTTAGACCCCCAATAAGAGAGGTTGTTATCGGAGTCGGAGAAAATGCATCAAGTATTGGTGGAAAACTTGTTCTCTATAGACATGATCTCAGGTACTCGAACCCAACAGCATTCTTCATTGATGTGCCTGACAATCTTGAATCAGATGCATTTGCAGCTAGAGTCAAGGCAATTGAAGATTGGACTTATGTCTACATTGGCACAGACCTTCGACTTGATGGAATTGCACTAAGGGGTGTATCGCAAGACCCGAAGACATTTGCTACTGCTGCAAAGAAATTAGCTGAATTGACAAATTGGCCAATCATGCTTTGTTCTTTGAATCCAGACATGCTTGCTGCAGGAGCCAAAGTGATTGCAGACAAACGACCACTACTCTATGCTGCAACACTTGACACTTGGGCGCAAGTTGGAGAAATTGCTACGAAACATAATTTGCCTTTAGTTGCTCATGCTCCTGGAAGTCTTGATAATCTGTCCTCACTTGTGAACACACTACGCGCATTGGGAGTGGAAGACATTGTTCTTGATCCAGGCACATTGTCAAAGACAGGTCTTGGAGCAACAGTAGATGATTTCACTCAGATTCGAAGGTCTGCAATTAACGACGAGAATGAACTTCTTGGTTATCCAACTCTTGCAACGCCAATTGCGGTTTGGGCGGATCATCGAGAAGGAGAAGCGCCTGAACTGACTAAATGGGATGAGGTTCTTACAGCATCTGCTCTAATCGTTAGATATGCGGATTTAGTTGTGCTACATAGTCTGGATATGTGGACAAATCTTCCAACAACATTCCTACGAAGCAATTTATACACTGATCCCGTAAAACCAGTTGCAGTTGAACCCGGTTTGATGGAGTTCGGGAATGTTGGGCCAGATGCTCCAGTCATGTATACCACCAATTTTGCCCTGACTTACTTTACAGTGGAAAGTGACATCAAACAAGCGAACGTAGACACGTACCTTGTTGTGATAGATACTGAAGGTATGAGTGTTCAATCTGCAGTAGCAGGTAGAAAACTCACTGCTGATAAAGTCGCTGAAACACTTGAAGAATACAAGGTCGCTGAGAAGGTCAATCACAAGATTCTGATAAGCCCGGGGATGGCAGCAAGAATAAGTGGTGAAACCGAAGAGACCAGTGGGTGGACTGTAAAGGTGGGGCCACAAGACTCCAGCGGAATTGGTAAGTATCTACAAGAGGGCAAATGGAAAGAGGAGTGAAATCAACTAATATGAGAGAACGTCTAGTAATCTCAGTTTCAGGCAAGGGTGGCGTTGGAAAGACAACAACAGCTGCTCTTCTAACCCGAATCGTCACAGAGAAGACGAAGAGAGACCTCCTTGTTGTTGATGCGGATCCTGTGATGAACCTCCCACGGGCTCTGGGAATCGATGTTCCAAAAACAGTTGGGTCAATCGCAACTAGGTTGCGTAAGGACATCGATGAAGGAACCATAGGAGGAGAAGTTACAAAACAGGATGTATTGGAAGGAGAAATTTTCGAATCACTTATCGAGGATTCAAAGTTTGATTTTCTAGCAATGGGTAGAACTGAAGGTGAAGGTTGCTATTGCTATGTCAATCGACTACTCACACAGATTCTAGACACTCTTAGCCAGAACTATGAAATCACATTGATGGATATGAGTGCAGGTTTAGAACACCTTAGTAGAAGAACCAACCGAAATGTAGACGTTCTCATCATTGTTGTTGATCCTTCAAGAGCTGCATTCGAAGCAGCCCTAAGAATCAGGGACCTCGCAAAGGAGGTTCACATAGAGTTCAAGAAGATTGTAGTCATTGGAAACAGATTTCCAAAAGATATGGAAGAAGACCTTCGGAGCCAGCTAGAGGCTGAAGGACTGGATCTTTTTGGGATGATTCCCAGTGATGATGATCTCTCTAAAGCAAACTACCAAGGGGAGTCTTTGTTCACATTAAGCTCAAATTCATCGGCTGTCAAGGCTGTTGAGGATATAGCAGAAAAACTGGGACTACTATCTGAGGTAACTCTTCTGAAACTTCTGGGAAAAGGTACCTGAAAGGATGTTCGAAACGCTCAAATCTAGTCGTATGTACAGCTTCTTTTGAGCTGAGGCGGAAAACATGAATGCAATGGGAGATTGGACCGAGAAGTACAAGGACAAGACTGTCACAGCTACAAAAGCCATCTCCAAAATCAGAAGAGGTACACGAATATTTCTGGGGACAGGTTGTGGTGTTCCATATCATCTTGTTCAAGAGCTTGGCAAAAATGCAAACAAAATGGCAGATAATGAGATAGTGCATCTTCTCACAATTGGCAATACACCATCTGCAGATCCAAAGTTTCAAT
>JBHLRT010000109.1:0-6126 GCA_048882305.1 Candidatus Thorarchaeota archaeon | reverse complement strand
TGGAAACTTCGCGTTATACATCATGGCGTAAATCTTGGGCAGCATTGAGTACATTGCACTGATGCAAATTTTCCCTTTAACCTCGTCACCGGTGAAAAGGACTTCATCTCCAACCTTGTGACCTGCTGCACAATTTCCTTCTTGCTTCACGACGCGACACAATATTTGCCAGGGCTCATCCCGTATACAACTATCATCTGTCATGAGCCTAGAGAATGCTAGAGATGTTTGTTAATGTGTCGGAATCAGTCATCCACTTCATCTTCTATTTCTGAAGTAGGTTCACCATTATCAAAGGTAGAGCTAGGTTTGTTATCAGCGATATCCAGTAAGGTGATTCCATGAGGTTCAAAGGCGTCATGATCCTCAGGCAACTCGCCAGCGGCTCTTAGACTTATTTTCACAGCCATTGGTCCCACCATTTCCAATATCATAGTTGAGAGAGCTACTACACCGAGAATTAAAACACCCATTTTCAGAGCATCATCAGCTAAAGGAACATCACCCAAAGCAACAAAAGTTTCTTCGATAATGAACGATAAGCCAAGAGCCACTCCTGCTTGGCAAAGGAGACATCCACCTAGGTACTTTTGAATTGCGGGAGCTTCTTTAACAATTCGACCGCCGATAGCGGCTCCAAAGTATTTGGCAAGAGTTCGACCTCCAAGATACAATGCTGCGGTAATAACTATCAGAAGTAAGTTTTCAGAGGTCGAGAGGAGCTGTGCCATTCGTGCGCCTACCAAGACAAAGAAAATCATCACAATCGGAGACATTATCCGTTCAAGTAATTCAGGAACCTGCTCTTTTTCACGATCAATTCGTGAACTTACTAAGAAACCAAAGACCATAGCAGCAAAGATGTCACTAAAACTACCCAGGAGCCCTTGGGTTTCCAAGAATCCATTTAGAACTTCAACGACACCAATCAAAAGAATGACCATTCCAATCTCAAGTTCAAGTAGTTTACCCCGATCCTTCTCACTGTTAACCGGAAAGAGGAAAATAAAGCCAAAAACCAGTCCTAAACCTACGGATCCAAGAATTCCAAGCACGGGCTCAAATATTACGGATCCTAAGCTCAGAGAGTCAGAAACAAAGACCCACAAAGCAAATGCAATAGCTGAATTGGTCAATATCACAGCAACGATATCATCTGCAGCGAGGACAAACATGAGTGAGGATGTTACAGGTCCTTCACAATCGCACTCCCAGACTACGTCAGCTGTCGCAGCTGGAGCTGTTGCACTCGCTACAGCACCAAAGAGAATCGCTGTTGGTACAGCATAAGAAAATCCAACGAATGAAAGAATCAGGAAAGTCAGAAATGCAACAAGAGCAAACGCAGCTGTGGCTTCTACTATAACAATAAGAACAAGTCTTCGTATCCTCGCTCCCGTTAAGTTGGGATTGCTCAGTTCATGACCAATATTGTAACCAATCAACCCCAAGGCTAATGCAACAAAAAATCGCAACTCATGGATACCTGTTTCTGTTAAGAGACTTGTCAGACCGAGAAAAACACCAGCAATCATGAATCCAAGAGTTTGAGGGATGCCTAGCCTCTTGAGTATATATGCACCAATGTATGCAAGCACGAGAGCCGCACCAATTACCAAGAGAGGAAAGTCCAAAGATTGAAACTCCACAGTTTTACATAGACAACAATCTATCAAAACCTAGCAACATTTGAAGGTATTGTTCGCAACCACAATTAAAACGGCTTTCTAAGCGCTTCGTCTCCTACCTAAGCGAATTATAATAGTTACAGAGGTGGCTAAGGAAGCATTCATCGCATTTCGGGTTTTGAGCCCTACAAACTTCTCTGCCATGACGTACGAGGTTATTGTTCAGAGAGGGAATACAGCTCTTTGGCATGATGCCTTCAAGTAGAACATGAGCTTTCTCGCGAGAAACTTTCTCTTCAATCAATCCAAGGCGCTTTGTTACTCTCCAAACATGGGTATCTACTGGTAGTACAGGACGTTGAAAAGAAAAAAGAAGCACTATTGCAGCTGTTTTGGGACCAACTCCATGAAGTGAGGTCAACCATTTCTTAGCCTCTTTCAACTCCATGGTTTCAAGAAGAGAGAGATCAAGTTTGCCGACTCGCTCTTTTATCTCTCGAAGCGCAGCCTGGATACGTTTTGCTTTTAGATTATACATTCCTGATGAACGTATGAACATGGCAACCTCTTCCTGAGGTGCATCAAGCACCTCGTCCCAAGTTGAGAAACGTTCTTTCAGAGACCCATAAGCACGAAACATATTGGTATCATTTGTATGCTGACTCAAGATTGTCATGACCAGCTCATCGATTGGTGGTAATTTCCGTGCACTCACTTCGCGTCCATAATAACGAATCAGTACATCGCATATCTTTTTGGCTTTGAGTCGTGTCTTAACAGAGATAGTATCACCGCTCATACGTGACTTTCTATAATTCAGTTCAGCCTTATCTACGCACTGGTTCCAACAAACATAAAGTCCTAATTCGATACTCTTTTGTTGGAACGACTCATTCTTCGAGCGACGTGCAATGAGAATAGCAGTAGTATATGAAAGCACAAGAGGTAGGACAAAAGCAATGGCTGAAGCAATTTGTGAGGGTGCAGTTTCAGCTGGAGCTGAATGTCAAGTGATTGAAGCAAAGGACTTCACTGGACTTGATGATGTCTGTGGATTAGCATTAGGAAGTTCTACACGAATGAAAAGAACACTCCCAATGGTAAAGAGACTCATGTCAGAACTTTCAGATTTAAACGGACTACCAGCAGCGGCTTTTGGATCCTATGGTTGGAGTGGAGAAGCGCCAGATGAGATTGCGAACAAACTCGCGGAAGTTGGCGCAGACCTTATTGACGACAACCCAATAAAAGCAAAGGATTATCCAAGTGATTCGATTCTTGATCAATGTCGTGCCCTTGGTGGCAAATTCGCCGCAAATTGCGAGAAATGACTTTATCCGTCTGCCTTCTGCGGAATTTTTATCATCTAGGATATTTCGTGAGAGTTGGAGCTGACTAAATGGGTCATATCAGAAGACTCATGGGCTATTCTTTAAGACGCAAGAAACTATTCTTTGGTTTTCTTCTTGCAGCAGCTATTGGCACCGTATTCAATCTATTCACGCCACTAGTAATGGTTGAATTAGTGGATAATGTGTTTGACGCAGGTCAGCTCAACCTGCTTCTCCCATACATGATACTCTATATTGGGTTGTCACTCCTCTACGCAATCTTTGATATTGTTGGTCGGTATGGATCAGCAATCTCATCACAGTGGGTTATCTACACCCTTCGCCACGAGCTCTATCTGAGTCTGATGGAAAAGGACTTAGCATTCTATGATGAGAATGAAACAGGTCAGCTATTAGCTAGGACAACAACAGACGTCAGCACAATGCGGGAATTCCTGTTTTGGGGCTATCGTGTTATTTTCATTGGAACAGTGCAACTCATTGGAACTTACATAGTGATGTGGACAGTCAATCCTCATATTACATCCTATATGCTTCTCTTGCTTCCTGTCATGGCCATTTTCATCTATTCTTTTGCTCGAAAGGTCAGACCAGTATTCCGCGCAGCACGAAATCAGTATGGAGTACTGAGTTCTGTTCTTGCAGAGAATGTTGTTGGTCATAAAGTCGTTAGGACATATGCTTCAGAGAAGAAGGAAGCTGAAAGGGTAGAAAAGGAGAATAGAGGATTTCTGGATTTACGAGTGGAAGCAAGTAGATTACAATCACTCTTCCAGCCGATGCTGCCTGCAATCTTTGGACTTGCAATTGGAGGGCTGATATCCTTAGGCGGAATGTCAATACTTAGCGGTACATTTACACGAGGAGAGTTTGTAGGATTCATCACCTTAGTTGGAATGCTTTTACTACCAGCACGTTTTCTTAGTTGGGGCGTTGGAATGTATCAACGGGCTGCTGCCGCGGGAGAGCGAACTTTCTACATACTGGATGCCGTGGAAGAGGTCATGAATCCTGAGAATCCTGTAGAGGTTTCAGAGTTCGCTGGAGGAGTTGATTTCGATAATGTTTTTTTCAGCTATAGGGGAGAAAAGCACATCCTTCAGGACGTTACACTTCATGTTAAACCAGGCCAAGTGGTTGCATTACTTGGTGGAACGGGGTCTGGTAAAACAAGTCTAGTGAATCTAATACCAAGATTCTATGATGTAGATGATGACTATACAGTTTCGTATAATGGAAGAACCTATCGGGTTGATGAGAAGGGGCATATTGCAATAGATGGTTCAGAATACCCACTGACTGATGATTATATTAAGATAGACGGAGAAAAAATCAAGGTTCAAGCGCCAGGAACTCTTTGTATTGATGGTGTTGATGTCCGACTTTATGCACTGAGCGATTTACGTAAGAGGATTGGAATTGTGCATCAAGATCCGTTCCTCTTTTCAGCTTCCCTGAAAGACAATATTGCATTTGGACGTCCAGAGGCTTCTATTGAGGAAGTCATGAGTGCTGCTAAAGCAGCCATGATTCATGACTTCATTGTCACACTTGAAGATGGATACGACTCGGAGATAGGTGAACGCGGTGTTACACTCAGCGGAGGGCAGAAACAAAGAATTGCTATCGCAAGAGCTTTACTTGCTGACCCAAGAATTCTGATTCTTGATGATTCAACAAGCTCTGTTGATGCGAAGACAGAGATGTTAATTCAACAAGCACTGGAGAATTTAATGGAGAACCGGACTACATTCATAATCACTCACCGTCTAAGTACTGTAAGAAATGCAGATCTAATTGTGATGATGGAACGAGGGAAAATAGTTGAGATGGGGTCTCATAAGAGCCTCATTGCAGAAGAGGGATTATATTACAATATACATCAAACTTTGACCGAAATGGAGTTAGCTGCGAGCATATCACAAGATAAGACTCCAAAGTCTGCAGCATCAAAGGTCCAAGGAGGAAGTAGCCATGAGTAGGTCTTTGGATAGTGCAGACGATCCCGACGCAAGAACCTATGAGTATACTGATTCGGAGCTACTCATCCGAATGGTCAAGTATCTCTTTGCATACAGACAATTGTTTGCAGCAGTAGTTGTCTTAACAGCGATAGGTATAGTACTTGGAGTATGGGCTCCTTTTGTTTTGCAGCATGCTATCGATGTTGATTTTGTGAGTGGTATAATCCAAGCTATAATCAATACTGCATTTTTGTATGCTGTACTCCAGTTTGCGACATGGTTTACCAATTATGGAAGTGGGTATCTCATGGCGCTCATGGGGCAGAGAGCAGTCTTCGACATTAGGCAAGAACTCTATAATCATGTCCAGTCGTTGTCTGAAGAATTTCACGATCATTCCTCAAGTGGGAGAATAATATCAAGATTGACGAACGATGTTGATAGAATGAGTGAACTTCTGGGAGGCGAGCTGATCAATACATTCGCGCAGATTTTCATTATCTTTGCAATAGGCGCAGCAATGTTCTCAGCTGATTGGCGTCTAGCTCTTGTTTCACTCTCTGTAGTTCCCATACTACTTATCACAACAATATACTTCCGGAAATTGCTACGTGAGGCGTACCGCAGAACAAGAAAGACAATATCAAACGTTACATCAAATCTTGCGGAGAGTATCTCAGGAGCTAAAGTAACGAAAAGTTTCGCGCGGGAGCAAATCAGCACGGAGATTTTCTCAGAACTAAATGATGCCGATTATCAATCGAATATAGATGCAGGAAAAGCTCAAGCCTCATTCTTCCCAGTGATTCGGTTCATTGGAGGACTTGGAACAGCGGTGATTCTCCTCTTTGGGGGAATGTTAATGCTTGATCCGAGTGTAGTTCCTCCCGTCACTCTGGGTACAATCGTCTTGTTTACCCAGTTCAGTGCTAGCTTTTTCCGTCCGATTCTGATAATAGCCAACTTCTATACATCAGTACAGAGTGCCTTTGCTGGAGGCGAACGGGTGTTTTCTGTACTTGACTCTGAATCAGCCGTTCAGGACGCTCCGAATGCTAAGGTGATGCCTGAAATCGATGGTCACGTTCTTTTCAACAACATAACGTTTGGATACGTTGATGGAATCCTTGTTCTGAAGAACTTCAATTTGGAGATAAATCCTGGTGAAACCGTAGCAATCGT
>JBHLRT010000108.1:0-6143 GCA_048882305.1 Candidatus Thorarchaeota archaeon | reverse complement strand
GCATTCTCACAACCATAATGCATCGTAATAACAGTGTCTACCAAACTGGAAAGATATGGTACCTTCACCCAAGCGACAAGTCGACCGGTTGTTTGGTTAAAGAGTTCAATCTCGTGAGAAACAGGATTTCCATCTATGGTGAACATAATATCATTGCCATTAGAGAGAACATTTGATGAAAGATTTGAATCTGTGATGTCAATCAGAACTGGAAAATTGGATAGGTCAGATACAACTTGAGTGTGATCTATTGAGATGTCTTTCTGATAGTTGAAGAAGTAGACTGTGTCCTCAGGCTCAGGAATGACATATTCAACGAACAATCGGGCTCTGTGGTCTCCATCATAGTAGGTAGTGCCTTTGATGCCACTCCATCTTTGGTAGTAGTCTGCATGCATCAAGCTTAGCATTAAACAGATGAAGTTGCCTTCTGTCCAACTTGATCGTGAAATGACTTTTTGAATTAGCGGACCAATCTCTGGGGACCTATATCGTGTATCAGGACTCAATATCCATGAGTTGAGCTGCCAATCAATACTTGTTTCTACCCATGAATATCTGTCTTCTAGATGGGGAAAACCAGTTGTAAATGCGGTGACATTGTCTTCATCTGCAACATTAATTCGCATACCATCAATCGCCGGACTTGAACTAGACGCAGGTTCTACCTCAAGATAGGATGAAGTAATTATAGCGCCTTGGGGAATATCTAGTGGAAATTGAAGACCAGTTTCAAACAACCCGCCTGGAAGATATGAAGTAGAATAAATTCCAGTTTCAATCTGTCCATTGTTGCTGTATCCATCAAGATCAATCGCTGTACTGCTATCATCATAGCAGTCTCTGTTTGCGTTATCAGGAACATATGGATAGATGCTATATGACGTTGAACCCCATACGAGAGTTCCATTGGCTTTCAAATCGATTTGCTCAGGGAATGGACGAACGACTAAGTCCACCTCGATATTATCAATGTAGACATACTCATGGGAAGCAACACCTAATTGACCACTATAGTCAGTTGCTATACCGATATCAAACAACATTGCTTTAGTAGAGAGACCAGTCATAGATGCACCAGGGATAGTGACACTTGCACTTAACCAAGTGTCAGTTGTGTCACCAGATTCAAACACATGGAACTCTTGTGTATATCCTGCTAGTCTGACGAAAACGAAGTACACATCATCCAAGTAGGATGTAGATGGGACCCGATAATCGAAGGTCACATGAGCGGAGTAAAGCTCTCTGTAAGGCATTGAAACCATCTGACTGATGTACATCTCATCGTTGGGATTGTAAATGTAGGATGAGGTACCATCAGCAACTACATAGATACCACGTGTCCCACCATTTCCATTTGGATCACTATCAAGTTCATACATTCCATGTTGAGGATGAAGAGAGTCGTAGTCCACAACATCTTTCACGATAGTCCAACCATCAGGAACTTGTACATTATCATCATTTTGTAAGGAATCGGATGTGACAACAAACAACTCGTTGTGATAGTCGTTCAACTTGCCATTTTGGAGAACATCCTCAGCTGTCCATCTAAGAGAGTCAATCTGTGCTTGGAGGTCAGAACCAGTGAATCCATTGGTCAAACTCACAGAACTAACACCAGAAGAGGAAGAATCTAGGTATAGAGTTCCCTGACCAACATTAGAAATCTGCCCGCTGAGAGTAACAGGAAGCGCAGGACCTATTCCAGTACTTCGGTCATTGCTAACCGTAAAAGGACTGGTTTCAGTAACTGGCGGCAAATAGGGATTACTCACTGCTATAGCAGGGTCATAATCAGATGATGTATTAATCAATGGAAATAGGAATAGAATTACAACTAGTATGCCTATGAGATTGTCTTTCCTCAACAGGACATCCTCCTCTTTTACTGTCGCCCTAAGTCCAATACACTTGCATGTCTGCAATCTCTCAAGTATGGACTCCAAGCAGAGTTTTGGAGAACGCAGGAGTATAAGAGTTTGTTCAGGAGATATTACATTCTGTTTGGGCGCAGAGCTGACGTTTTTTCGACAGAATGTTGAATCAGGAAACTGAACTGAGGTAATCCCTGTACCCAATGAATCTATATCCTAGACGGTCTTTAAGGTCTTCAAGCACCTCAAAGAGTTGGTTCTTCCTATGATCGAATGGATGGACTCCGATCTGTAGGGACCCTCCCAATTCTATCTCGATGAGAGAATCCTCCAGATTGAGAGACCTCTGCCCTTCACTAATTATTTTCTCAGAAGTGGTGAAGATTGTGTCATCTGAATATCGATAGATATTGTTGCCACTGACACAGAAACCAAATCCAATGTTTTTGACAGCTCTCAGCACCTTTGGAGAAGACTCCCAAATTGCTGGAACAAAACCTGAAGGTCTGAAACCAAAGCCCTTGGTTAGAATCGATATTCCATCCTTTAGTCTGGTTTCAATTTTTGATTCAACTATCCCGTTGAATTCATTTAGTGAACCAGATTTAGAAAAGTGAGAGTAACCATGCATAGCTATCTCAAGATTCAGTGATTTGAGAAACCTTGTGAAGATACTGGCCTCGGTAATCATGTTTGTCTTTTTGAGTCCATAGAATGGAGTGACTAACAGAGTCATGCTGGAGATTCCAAAATCAGAGAGAAGGTCATAAGTCTTCACGAAGTCGTCTTCATTGACCAGTGAAATGTCATGCACTGAGAGTAGCACTGTCATATCCTCAACAGCAACAACTCTCTTCGGCATTGCTACTCACCAATACTCTCAACTAGATACAATAGTGTTAGGATTTTCCCTTGAAAATGTGCACGGTGAATGCAGTTAGCGGGTCCATTGTTTGTAGGCTAGCTCGATGTCCTTATCGGTAATCGTCTTTCGACCAGTGTGTTCAGTAATCTCAAATGCTCTTTTGGCGAGGAACTCTCCAACCTCTTCGAGAATCTGTGCAAGTTTCTCAGCGCCTTTATCACTCACGCGTCCAGCTCCTGCTTTCCTGATGAGTCTATCAATTGGGGCGACTGGTATGATGCGTTCCTTTCTTGATCGTGGCAAGACCTATTACTCCTCTAACAGCAAATTACAGCCGTTATACACCCTTTTCGTTATTGATTCTATTTAAGAACTTTGTATTACCGGAAAGAGTTACTCCAATGGGTAAAGACAAGATATAGGGATTTTTCAGCGGTTTTAGGAGAATTAGAGCGACTATCGAGGGACTTGTCATTTGCCCTTTCGAAGAACTAGAATCCGAGCGTTTTTCAGCTCTTCATGTAGAATTCCAAGATCCATTGGTTCTTCACATGATGCAACCTCTTCTGGATTGGCCTTAACAGAAGGATACTTCGGATTGAGCGTGCAACATGAAGCACCTTCCTTAGCAAATTCATATGTGCCAATCTGCTGAGCGATATGTTCAATGTCAACCTTATCTTCTCCAGCCAACGGTCTCAGGATGGGAAAATCAGTCACTGCTTGTTCAATGACATGCAAGTTTGCAGTGGTCTGGGAGGCTTGTTCGCCAATTATTTCACCTGTGACTATAGCATCAGCATTCTCTTGAATGGCAATCTCTCGAGCGATTCTAAGCATGTTTCGTTTGCAAAATAAGCAAGTCATCTTCTCAGGAGCATAATTTCGAGCCTCTTCAATATCTGGGGCATGTGGGACAATGTAGAGTTTTACTTTAAACCCGTGAATATAGTTTGCTAAAAGTTGAGCTTGTTTTACAGCAATTTCAGAACAGTTCTCATCAGCATATGGTGAATTATCCATGTGAACGAAGACAGGGATACAACCCCTCTTCATTACTTTATATGCGGCTATTGGAGAATCAAGACCTGTAGAAATTGTACAGACCACCTTCCCTTGAGACCCGGTGGGCATCCCTCCAACGCCTTTGATTGTTCTTGTAAAGAGATGTGCTTTCTCATCGCGAACCTCAACGTAGATCTCTTGCTCGGGATTAGATAGGTCAACTTTCAATTTGAGCTCTGGCAGACTCTCGAGGATTCTCTCACCAAGAAGACCTCTCATATCTTGACTTGAGAAAGGATGTTCACCTATTCTTCTCCCACCTACAGCAAAGGTGAGTCCTTTCTTGAACTCAGATCTTGCAAGCTTTTCACCAATCTCTAGAATCGAGTCCAACTCAGCTATGGTTTCAATTACAGGGGATGTAGAAACAATCCCAAAGACTTTTGCAGCTACTTCAGCAGCTCTCAAAGCGTGGTTTGTGTCAATGTAAATTCGTCCATATACAGAATGCACTCTATCAAATGGGACATTATTCTCTCTAAGGGCAGATTCAACATGACTGATTAAGAGTCTCTTCATTCGACGACGCGTCTGGTTCGA
Organism: Candidatus Thorarchaeota archaeon; assembly: GCA_048882305.1. Lineage (GTDB taxonomy): Archaea > Asgardarchaeota > Thorarchaeia > Thorarchaeales > Thorarchaeaceae > SMTZ1-45. Next base: position 1,793 of record JBHLRT010000108.1, on the reverse strand, counting down.
CTTTATTCCAATCTCTCCAAACCGGAGAATTACTGATGTATATTCCACTTCAGACAAATCGTCCACCAGATAGATAGGCCCAGTTAGCAGTACTTATGAACTTAGTCAAGTGTGACAGAATGTTCCTGAGATTTGACTAGTGATGTACAAGCACTACTATCTTCGTTTTATCAAGACAATAGCCACAACTATGAGAATTGCGCCTCCCAAAGAAACTGCTAACCAGAGTGACAAATCAGGCGGAGTTCCCGGACTGGTACCAGTATCTGTTGGAGTGGTTGTTTCGGTTGGTGATACAATAGGAGTTGTGGGGATGTAGTGGGGATATTCTGTTCCGTTCAGTGGATTACCAAGATAGAAGCTTTTCATAAGATTGAAGATGTCAGTGTTATCAATGAGAACATCACTGATCATATTCTCAAAGGCAGCTCCATGACCAAATACAGGCACATTCCAATCGGTATGATAGTTGACAGTCCAATCAACAGTAATGTTATTGACACGCTCAGCTCTTAATGTTCTCTTGTCATTCTCATTCGTGAGATCAACAGGGAGCTCAGGACCAAGGTCGTGACTCAGTACTACTAGTCCCTCTGTTTCATGATCAGCAGTTACGATTAGCAAGGCTCTGTTATGGTTCTCAACATAATCGATTGCAACACCAACAGCTTTGTCAAAGGCTATTGTATCTAGAGCGTTTCGGACTTTATCCTCATTATGAGCAGCAATATCGATTTGTCCTCCTTCGACCATCAAGAAGAATCCATCAGGATCCTGGGACAAAAGTGAAATTGATTTGTTTGTCATCTCAGCAATTGATGGTTGAACTGCATAATTACGGTCATATTCGTAAGCCATGAACTCATTGGCAAAAAGACCAAACACTCGTCCGGAGCTGATGGCAGCGAGCTCAGTCCGATTGTAGACCATCGAGTAATTATTTGATACCATCGTGGATATCTGAGACCCGCTGAAATAATTCAGTCCTCCACCAAGGAGAACATCAACGTCAGCATCCTCAACTATCTGCCTAGCAATCTCAGTGAAATCATTTCTGCTTTCAACATGAGTCATGAAACTTGCAGGTGTAGCATCAACGATTCTACATGTGGATACAATACCCGTTGACTTGTTCAGTGACTGAGCATATTCCACTATGTTTTCAAGGTCCACTAATGTTCTGCTTACACCAAGGTACCCTCTGTTAGTTTTGTGGCCTGTTGCCATTGCAGTTCCTGCTGCGGCCGAATCCGTTATTGCGGCATCAGATGCATACGTTGTTGCTGATGCATTCCAGTCAGAGTTTTGCATCATCAATGAGCCGTACTCCCCAACCTCAACTAGTCGTGCTAATTCTACATGTTGATAACCCATCCCATCACCAATCATCAGAATGATTCTCAACGGTTCTTCACCAGCTAGTATTACATTATCTGTCACCTGTAGATTCATGACCGACACAGATGGAATTGAGATGAATGAAATAATCAGGAGAACGGATATCAATCGGGGAATTGTAGTCATGGCTTTCATTGATGTAACCAAATCAGGTGTCATTTTGTGCGATATAAGGATTCAGGATTAACCAGCATACCAAGTGTTCATATTCTGGTTCGGAATGCCTCAAATGTTCAAGATGAAAATAATCGGTGTTGATGTAGGCGGAACATTCACGGATGTCATTTTGACCTGTACTGAAACAGGCAAGCAGTATGTACACAAGGTTCCATCAACACCAGAAAGTCAAGATATTGCTGTCAACAAAGGAATCAATGAGATTCTGGAGATGAATC
>JBHLRT010000107.1:0-6152 GCA_048882305.1 Candidatus Thorarchaeota archaeon | reverse complement strand
GAATAGGGCAAATGGTAGGAGGGGGGGAGTTATGAGGGCATGTTACAGAAAATGTTGCCCAATCAACCGCCTGTCCACCGATTCTGCATAGGACAAGGTTCCTAATAAGCGTCACCATCCGGTAGAAAATGGCACATTCCGCTAGCAAAAGGCTATTCAATGCTTAGAAAACAGAAAGAATCATGTCCGATAATCTTGAAGAACATAGATACGAAATGAACAGTAACTGGGTGCGTGACAAAATCGTTACCATCGAAATAGAGGGCAAGCCTGATTTTCAAGTAGCCACCCCTCCGGATTTTTGGTCTGAAAGTCCCAAGAATATCATCTCACCTGAAGACCTCTTTGTCGCTTCAGCATTATCATGTTATGGTGTTTCATTGGCTGGCATAGCCAAACGATTTCATGGTGAATTCAAGACCTTTGAATTGTCTGCAATTGGTACACTACAGAAGGGTGAATTCGGATGGGAATTTAAGCAGATTACAATCACTGCGAAAATCATCGTTGAAACAGAGCAGGACAAGAAACGCATGGCGAAGGCTGCTGAGCGTGCACATCAGTATTGTCTTGTGGCTAACTCAATGAACTGTCCAATCCATCTTGATTATGAGATCGTCATTGATTGATGTAAACTAATAACTTATTAACAATTGTTAATAATATATCAAGTATGGAAGAACATGTCTATAACGTAACCGCACATGTAACGCGACCTATGTTTGCAGGGGTCAAGATGCATGATATGGAAGAGTTTGAGGTGACAACTTCACCCGACTGGTGGCCTGATGCACCAAAGGGAGTACAAACACCACATCACATGTTGTTAGCAGCTTCAGCATCATGTCAATTGATTATGATGTTTAGAACAGCAAAAGCATTGCATACAAGGTTCAAAGATGCTTCAGTTGATGCGACCGGAACCATGGTGGAGTCTGATGATGTTTGGAAGTTTAATGAGATTCGTCTCAAAGTAAAAGTCATCATCGAGGACGAGTCTGAACGCGAAGCGGTCGAAAGAATGGTTGAAATAGCTCACAAGACATGTCCAATCCAGAACTCTCTCTCGACCCCGGTGGTTGTGGAATCTGAGATTATTGTTGGTTAGCTGACTATTTCTCAGGCAGATTAGGTAGGGGGATCTCAGCTGAGTATTCCTTTCCACACTCACATTTCAATTTCACAGACCATCTTTTGGGAACAGGTACTCTAAACTCTTTGATGTGTTCAGATAGACTATCTCGAACTCCAGCCAGGAGTTTAACGTAGGTTTCTCCCAACGCAGTGATCTCATTAGGAAAGTCTAAATCAGAAAGAAAATACCTGAATGATTTTTCACACGCAGGACATGCAGTATGCATGAGGTGGGTGACATCTCCACAATTCGAACACTTAATCTCGTCTTGTTTCAATGTAGGTGCTGGTGGGACATTTAGCATCAAGTCATTCTCATGCCCACAAACATAGCAATAGTAGCGTAATGGAAGTTCTGGCATAAACGCGTCCTCAACTCATCAGTGAATTGATGATAGCGCATCTCTTGCTAAAAGTATAATGTGTATCTTTGTAACCACTAATCTGCCCTTGCAATTGACTTAGCCGTTAGGACATTCATGTCACCTATGTTCTCTGCAACGATGTGTACACGTCGTCCTATATCTAATGTATCATATTTCGTAGAGGCTGCGACTTTTACTTTGAGATGTTCCTTTTCCTCGGTTTCGACGCTTATGAATCCATAATATTTAGTTCCAATATTACCAAGCTGAGAGGATTTGATTGAACCAGTGAATATTCTCTCCATTATGGTTCCCTGATTGGAGGCCACTTGGATTCACGTATAATCTCATCTATGTGTGCAAAGCTCATTTCAATCATTCAGCAATCGATATTGTTTTAGCTGTCATGATACCCATATTACCAATTGCTTCTGCTACAATATGAACCCGTTTTCCGATATCCAAGGTTTCATACTCAGTAAAAGCTGCTACCTTAATCTTGAGCTCCTCTTTTTCTTCTGTCCTTACACCAATGAATCCATATTGCTTCTTACCAAGGTTGCCCAGCTGCGCTGATGTGATCGAACCGGTAATTGCTCTTTCCATTTCAAATCTCCAAAATATGATACGGAAAATCACCTATAATGTAAAATATCGGTGCAATCGCTATTACCATTTTACTATACGGTTGCTGAAACTTCGTCTGGCGATGATTCAATACTTGTACTCAGTTGAATCTTCCTAGCCACATGGATGCCGGTACCACCTAGGTCTTCAAATTCGATTATTACTTCATTACCAATTTCGAGCGTTTCATACCAGGTGTACGAATCAACCTTGAGCTTCATGTGCGTCTTGTCAGGGAGTTCAATACCAATGTATCCATATTTGATTCTCTTTCTGGAGAACTCGCCTAAGTTTATAGACACAATTTTTCCGTGTACTGCAGCTGTCATGTATTAACAATTGTTAATTATGTATATACATCTATGGATTAGGACTAAACCGTTAGACTCTCTCCTTCAGGTCGGTTTTGTAGATTACAGTGCTCTCTGCATAGGAGTCTAGATAATCATCTATTTCCTTCCTTGCATCGCCTTCAGGATCGAAATCACGCATGTACTTTGCAGGTACACCTGCATAGATCTTGTTTGGTTCCGTTACTGTTTTACTATGGAGTAATGCAGAATTAGCAATCATAACTCCCTTTGCCACTTTACTTCCAAGCATGAGAACTGCACCCATTCCTATAGCGGCATTGTCCTCCACAAGCTCTGCATGGATTGTGGCGTTGTGCCCTATATTCACCCTCTTTCCAATCTTTGTAATGAACGCAGGATCGGAATGAATTACAGCTCCGTCTTGGAGATTAGTTTCATCACCTATCTCGATTCTTCCACGATCTCCACGTATTGATGCCATTGGTGCAACAAAAACACGTTCTCCAATTTTGACATCTCCAATGACACATGCTTGAGGATGAATGTAGGCTGTTGGGGCTATCTCTGGTTTCTTATCTCCGAGCTCATAGATTGTCATGTGTTTCAACTCTTGGTCAAGATTCCAACATATTGTGACTGCCCCTCTATTTGTAGTATTTCTTTTAGCCGCCACCCTCCCTTTTCAGCAAGCATCTCCATTTCATCCGGTGTTGTTAGCCATAGATCTGACCAATCACCTACCTGATCTTTATACTTGACTCTGAGACGTATCAGGCCAGGTGGTCTATTCCGCTTTCGATTCATCTCATGATATTTCAGATGTTCTGGGGCATCAGTATTTAGAGGATTAAGTGATTCTGCGAGTATAATGGCATCAGGTGCAGTAAATTTGTGAATGTGCTTCAACATTGAAATAACCTGTTTCTCATTACCAGCTATTCCGAAGTTGTTTCCAAAAAACACAATCGTATCGAATATTTCATCCTTGAATTCTAGTTCAGCTGCTGACATCACATACCCTCTTTTTAGTCCCATTCTTCTGCTTGCTTCAATAGCCCCATGGGCTAGATCGATTCCAACAACATCATGACCGAGTATCTGGAGATAGATCGCAACTCGCCCTGCACCACAACCAACATCCAATACTTTTCCCCTTGCTTGTTTGATAGCTATTTTTTCAATCTCTGGCCACTCGGAATAAGGTTTGGTATAATCACTCACCTCGAGAGTTTCCACTTTCCCATCTTCTCTCTCAATATAGTATGTTCCTGAGATGCCATCAACAGCATCCATCATTATCTCATTCCATGGGTCGGTCATAGTTATTCTAAAGAAACAGTTTCGGAAAAGGGAATCGGTTTCATTATCATACGTGAGGAACTGTTATATCAAACTGTATTTACTGGTAACCATTCGGCTTAGGGAGATTACAAGAAATGAGTGAACCTGAACCAACTATGGAAATCTCAGTGTATGGGGGGAAACGAAACGAGGTAAAGGAGTCAATCGAGAGGAATCTTGAACTTACTGATGAGAGTTTCTATCAGACCTGGCTAAGTATCAATGTTATGAAGCAGCTAGCGTTTCTCTTTGAGGGTGGCGTTGAGAGTTCAGGCGGACTCGTTGAGATGATTATTATGTTCATCTTCGTGGCTATCATTCTCGCTGCGTTTGCGTTCTGGCAAGTTGTTGTATTTATGATAGTACTACTTGTTCTTGCCCTCTTTAGCGGAGGAGCTTCACTGAAGTTCATTCGAGGTACATACATTGAGGCTGACCACACTAAGATTGATCTCATTAAATTGGATGCTTTTGTCAAAGAACAGGTTCAGAAAGGTCATTTCGTTAAGGTGGAATCCAAGGCAGCAGAAGCCAGCTTGAGTGAATTTACGAAAATGTCAACCAGAGCAACTAAGATGTTCAGAAATGGCATCAAGCTTTCACTTGTGATTTCAACTATCTTTCTCATTGTAGAGGTTGGATTCCGTGTTCTAACCAATCGGTGGCTTACAGGAATGGACCCGGTGACTGGTCCTCAAGAAATCATTGTATTGATAGGCTTCGGTCTTGTGTTTCTCATTGGCATTATTGCTATGGATGCTGGAGTATTGATGCGAAGACGTTTGATGAAACAATTATGATGTACTATACAACATCAAACACGATTTCCCAAAACTCACGTTCTGAGACCCCTGTTCTAAGGTTCTTCAGGTCTCCTTTCATTTTCTCGAAGGCTACCTTGGACTGAGTTTTCTTGTGCTCCTCGTGCGTACGTTTCACTCGATCAGTTATTTCTCGAGCTTGCTCAGGAGTTGCCTTCACTCCGCCCATTTTCAGAAGGTACTCAACAAAGTGTCTCCCCACAAATTTACCAAGGTGAAACTCTCTTCTTCGTCCCACACGAATTGGATTAATCGGTTCGTAGGTCATTGAATGTGTCAACTGTCCATGTGAATGAATTCCACTAGAGTGCGTGAATGCATTATCCCCACTTATTGCCTTGTGAAGTGGCAGAGGTACAACAAAATGTCGTTCTACGAGTTTTGAGAGTCCGTACAGTTTCTCAGTTTCAACACCAGTGTCAATTGCATAAAGTTCCTCTAAAGCCATGACGATCTCTTCAAAGGCTGCATTTCCTGCCCTCTCTCCATAGGCATTAACACATACCTGGGGATAGGTTACACCTTCCTCAATTGCTGCTAACGTATTCGCTGTAGCCAATCCAAAATCATCATGGCAATGAACTGACATAGGTACTTTGTACTTCGATTTTATCCAAAGATGTTTTTTGACCTCTCTTATCATGTATCTCATTACTTCAGGTCGCACAAATCCAACTGTGTCAGCGATGCATATTCTGTCTGCACCAGCATCTATTGCCACTCTATATGCTTCACAAAGGAACTCCATATCACTCCTTGTTGAATCCTCCGCAATGTAATCAATGACCAGACCGTGTTCCTTTCCATATTCTATGCATTCTGTGAGGCGATTTAGCATCTCCTCTCGAGTCATTCTTAATTGATACTTCAGTCTAAAGTCTGACGTTGCAATGAAAATGGGGACTTCCTTCACACCAGCGTCGATACAGGCTTCCATATCCGAGATGACTGCTCTAGCTGGTGCTGCAACTGATGCTTTGTTTAGTCCTTCTTTGGCAACTGCGGCTACAGCCTTCTTTTCATCATCGCTAACTGCTGGAAAACCTACTGCAACAATGGCAGTACCAATCTCATCAAGTTTCTTTGCAATCTCAATCTTTTCATCTATTGTGAGTGCTACTCCCGGAGTCTGTTCTCCATCACGAAGGGTTTCATCCCATATGTACACTCTTTTAGGAAGTGATTTTGATTTAGTGTCCGGTATCTTGTTGTAGTTGACAGCAAGTCCTGCTTTCTCGAGGTTTTCCATAGTTTTTGCCTACCTCTCTAGATTCCCCTACTCGAATCGATACAGACCATGCATAGGTGCTTTCTCTATACCTCTATCCAGCATAACTATTTCCTTATCGTACTCTTCCTTAGTTATCTGGTCCTGTTCAAGAGATTTCTTTGCTTTCTCTTTCTTGTGGAGTAGTTTTCCTCTCTCAATGTGAGCTAGTCTGAGCGATGTTTCCATCTTTGGTTTTACCCCTGTCTTTTCTCCAATTCCTTCAAGCATTGTTAACCAACAGATTTCTTCCACATGGAATGCAAACTCAAGCCCTCTTTCG
>JBHLRT010000106.1:0-6187 GCA_048882305.1 Candidatus Thorarchaeota archaeon | reverse complement strand
CAAATCTGGCTAGAGAGGTCTCAATGGCTGCGGTCATGACACTTTTCAATGGGGATTAACATGCAATCAGACCTTTTCGGAAATGTTCCGGAGATAGTAATTGATGTACATGAAACCGGAGGAAAAGGCAAGAATGCAGTCAAACATTTGATGTCCATGCTGGACAAAGAGGGAATTACATACTCGGTTCAAAAGATTCCTATTGGCGATGTTCTTGGAGTTGAAGGGATTGCCATTGAGCGAAAGACAGTCAATGATTTGGTGAATACTCTGAAAGGTAGCGCGTCGGGTGTACCTCGACTTACGAAACAGCTTGATGCTTTACTCGAGTATGAAAAACCGTATGTATTGATAGAGAATATTCTGGCTATTAGAAGAGATCCTGTGAAAGGCTGTGTGTATATTCCATTTTCCACGAAACAAACAAAGGGGAAACCCTACTTTGTGACAATGGAACGAGCAAGCTACATTCATCCGAATTCTTTGGATGCGTTAGTTGATAGTATTAGTGAAAGGGGAATTCAGGTAATCAAAGGTTTCAATGCGTTACATTCTGCGGGTCTACTTTATGGAATTCTTGTTGGTGCTGATGATAAAAGAAAAACGATTGGGCAGAGACTTCCTGTTATCAGAACTCGGAAAGGTCTAGAATCGATGAACGATGAACAAGAGTTCTTTATTGCTGGTTTTCCCGGAATCAATGTTGTTCGAGCAAAGAATATTCTGGAGCGGTTTGGTTCACCACAGGAAGCAATCTTACGGATAGATGATTGGGGGCAGATTCCAGGAATTGGTCCAAAGACAATATCATCTGCCAAAAAATTGCTATTCTCAAATTACGAGATTAGTGAGCCAGAAGGTTCAGATTCTAGCGATGAGAGCTCAGACACGTGATATTGCCAGCTCGCAAGTTTTAAAAGAAGTCACTATTCTATGGCTATAGAATACTTGGAGAAAGGTGATTCGAAAATGGGAGATGTCCGAATAGCAATCGCCGGGCTTGGAAATTGCGCTTCTGCGTTGATTCAAGGTACACACTATTATAGAAACGCTAAGGCAGATGAAGAAGTTCCAGGTCTTATGCACGTAGACTTTGGCGGTTACTTTCCAAAAGACCTCAAATTTGTTGCTGCTTTTGAAGCTAACAGAAAGAAGATTGGTCTAGATATTGCTGAAGCCATGTGGGCGGAACCTAACTGCTGTATGGCTTTTGCGCCAGATGTTCCAAAGACTGGTGTCAAAGTTCTACCAGGTCCAATATCAGATGGTGTTGCACCACACATGAGAGAATCCTTCTTTGCATATGACGAGAAGGAGATTGAACCTGTGAATGTGGTTGAAGAGTTAAAGAAATCAAAAGCAGATTTGCTTGTTACATACCTCCCAGTCGGAAGTGCAGATGGTACCAGAATCTATGCCAATGCTGCCTTGGAAGCTGGCATAGGTTACATTAACGCAATTCCTGAGTTTGTTGTATCAGATCCCCACTCACCAATTGCGCAGGCATTTGAGAAGAAAGGAATCCCATGCGCGGGTGACGATATCAAAAGCCAGCTCGGTGCAACAATCTTGCATCGTGTCCTTGCTCAACTGTTTGACAAGAGAGGCTTAATTCTTCAAAATACATATCAGCTCAACATTGGGGGAAATACGGATTTTGAAAATATGCAAGTGGAGAACAGACTGGCCTCCAAGAGAATTAGCAAAACAGAGGCAGTCACAAGCTGTGTTGATTACGAGCTCCCCACAAAGATTGGTCCTAGTGACTATGTTCCATTTCTCCAAGACAATAAGGTCTGTTATATCAGCATGAGATCAAAGGCGTTTGGAGACCTACCTATCGATCTTGACTTGAAACTTTCAGTCCAAGATTCCCCAAATAGCGGAGGCGTCATCATTGATGTTGCCAGAGCAGTCAAAATAGCTCTGGATAGAGGAATTGGTGGAGAACTTTCAAGCATTAGCTCCTACAGTTTCAAGCATCCACGCTATCAGATTGACGACTTTGAAGCACGGAAACGGGTCGATGAATTCATCGAAGGTAAACGTGAACGCTAGAGCTATCAAAAGTAAAAGAGAGTCAGCCTAGATAGTTACTAGGCTGATCTTCATTCTTTATAGGGTTGTAAAGCTCTTTACTGTTTTTTCATCGAGGTTCTGCAAAACTTCGACGAGTAGTTGAACTGCTGCTTCTACATCGCTTGTATCAAGCATACCATGATGAGAGTGGATGTAACGAGTTGGGATTCCGAGGAATAGTGAGGGAGCACCCATCCCTGCAAGATGAATTTGACCTGCATCTGTTCCACCAGCTTTTAGGAAGGCTGGTTGATGTCTGATGTTTTTCTCTTCAGCAATTTCCATGACGAACTTACGCAGCTTTGGATTTGGAATCATTGATCCATCACCAGCAGAGATTGCTACTCCTTTGCCCATTTTCTGTACCAATCCTTCAGAACCTGGTGAATCTCCTGAAATATCGACATCAACTGCAAAGCCAATATCAGGTTTGATCATCTGAGCTGATGTCTTAGCGCCTCGCAATCCAATCTCTTCCTGAACTGTTGAACAGAAATAAACAGTATTGGGAAGTTTGATGTTACTCTCGGAGATGCGTCTTAGAGCCTCAAGTGCAATGAATACTCCAATACGGTCATCGAATGCTTTTGCAACAGCAAGCGTGACATCACGAGTTTCCTCCTTCGCATCTTTGTCGTCTTCGTTCTTCTTCTCTTTCCTGGTTCTCTGCATTGTTCGGAAATAGGAAACTGGAACTGCGGGGTCACCAATGCGAATTCCAAGTTTCTTGACTTCTGCTGCTGAGGAACAACCGATATCAATGTACATCTTTTCCTTGGTAACTACTTTACCTCTCATTTCAGGAGTAAGAAGGTGCGGTGGTGGAGCACCTATTAAGCCTACGATCTTTTCACCCTTGAAAGGGTTAATCAAAACTTCTTGGGTTAGAAGAGTTTGGTCCCACCAACCACCAAGCTGGTGAAACTCCAGAAATCCATCTTTCTTGATATTAGTAATTACAAATCCTATCTCATCAACATGCCCAGCAATCATTATCTTTGGACCGTCAGTTCCCTTCTTGAAAATCAGTGATCCGAGTCCATCATGAAGGACTTCGTCTGCAAAATCCTTCGCATAATTGTGAGCTAACTTCTGTGCCTCTTCTTCATGTCCACTTGGACCAAACGCATTACAGAGTTTCTCTAGGAATTTTAAGTTCAAATCGGTCATGGAAGTCAATACACCCCGTATTAATTACAAGCCTTTCGTTTACAATCTCTCTTTAGTGGTTTTGGTTACAGCATTAAAACTGACCATGATTAAGAGGCCAGAGAACTCTTTGCTAGCATATGGAATGCTTCTTCAACATTCTGACCACTGAGCGCACTTGTTTCAAGATATCCCACTAGATTATGCTCACGAGTAAACTCCTCACCCATTTCGCGGGTTATCACTCTTTCATCATCCAAGTCAACTTTGTTGGCAAGAAGAATAATTGGAATCCGTTCGCCCAGAGCGTCTTCAGTTTCTTTAATCCACTTCGGCAGCTCCAACCAAGTACTCTTTCGTGTAGTATCATAAACAAGTAAAGCACCTTTCGAACCACGATAGTAACTTCCTCGTATGAAGTCAAATCGTTGTTGTCCAGCTAAGTCCCACACAAGCAACTTCACAACTACACTACGCCCATTTGCAGAATCCACAGCAACAGTCTTGACAGCAAATTGAGATCCAATTGTGACAATATACTCTTCAGAAAACTTGTGAGTAAGAAAGCGGTTTACAAGAGCAGTCTTTCCACTACCGCCAGCGCCAATCATGACGACTTTACGCATGTAGTCGAACCCACCGCTACTCAAGTACTCACCTTTCTACACGACAATATGGAATCACATAGGTTGGGTTTATGACTTCCACCCGCGGGACTCCGTATTCGAACTTAATTTCACCGTATTTAGCCTTTTATGGGTCGAATGCCATTGAGCGAAATTACTATTCGACATGTCACAGTATTGTGGCGCCGTACGCGAAATGCTTGGTATTGACTTATATCCAGTAATACCCGGTTAACACCTGCCGTGAGTGATGACCTGTGCAACTTGTTACTGTGAAAATGAGCGATATTTACGTGAAGGGACTTGACAAACTGGTAGACATCGGAATGTATCCATCAAGGAGCGAGGCGATAAGAGTAGCAATTAGAGACCTTCTTCGTAGAGAACTTTGGCCAGCTGAGGGGAGTCCAATAAACATGGATTTGGATAAGGATTGATTCGGATTTTATGCACACAACACACATTAAGACAAATGAGATGAAATCGTTAAATGCTCCTACTTTAGGGAGGACAACTGATTGAACTTCAGGGTATTCTTCAAAAGCGTGAAATTCGCATTCAGAGCTAGAATTCGAGTGTTCGCATTCATTCTGATTTATGCGATTCTTTTCATTATAGTATCAAAAGGTTTGACAAATAATCCCAGTGAATGGCTCACATATGTTGGAATGGCATTCATTGTTGCAACAATATATGCGATCCTAATCTCACAATTTAGAAGAAGAGATATCTCAATCTTCAAGTGTGTTGGATGGGATAACAATAATGTAATGCTATTGATGGTGGGAGAGGTAGTACTAGTTTCATTCAGTGCATTTTTACTGGTCTTTCAAGTCAGTATTGAGATTATTGGATTCATAGGATACTTTGGATCATCAGCACTACTAACGAGTATTCGTGATTTACTCTTTATAGATCTGAGCTCGATGGTTGTGACGCTATTAGTAATAATTGGTTGTCAGATACCAGGTCTGCTTCTGTCCATGTACAGAGCGACAAAGATACCTCCGATGAGAGCACTAAGGGAGGAATGAGAGATGGCAGGACCGATAATTCAACTTGAAGATGTCAATAAGGAATTTGGAAAAGGAAAGAATACTGTAGCAGCTCTCAAGGATGTCAATTTACAAATTGAAGCAGGAGACTTTGTTGCAGTCCTTGGACCTAGTGGATGCGGAAAGTCTACACTTCTGCATGTCATGTCAGGTCTTGAGGCGCCGTCATCAGGTCGTGTGCTTGTTGATGCTGTTGATGTCACCCTCATAAGTGAAAGGGACATGCCTAAGGTTCGCGCTCAGAAGATTGGCTTTGTCTTTCAATCGTTTCTCTTGGTGGAACACCTCACAGCGTATGAAAACATCGAAGCAGTCCTCTGGCCTAGAACAGATATGACTAAACAAGAACAAGAGGAGAGAACCCTGTCAGTCCTCCGTGAGGTAGACATGCTTGAAAGAAGAGACCACTTTCCAAGACAGCTTTCTGGCGGGGAGCAGCAAAGGATTGCAATAGGAAGAGCGCTGGTTAATGAGCCTCCGATTTTGTTCTGTGATGAACCTACCGGGAACCTCGACTCAAAGACAGGTGAGAACATTCTCAAGATCATCGCTCAACTTAATCGAGAAAAGAGGATGACAGTTGTTCTTGTTACACACAATCAGGAAATCGCTAAGTTTGCTAAGAGAACACTCAATATGAAAGATGGAGTAATAAGAAGAGCAGCATAGTCCAACACGAGGACCTGATAGTCATGGGTCAGTCAGAATGCCAGAAGCTGGAGAAGCTGGCTGAAGAAATGGCGAAGACTGGAAAAAATAGCGAAGCCATGGCTCTCTTCAAAAGAGCAGGTGATTGCTGGAAAAATTGGGAGTCATTCTCTAAAGCAGCTGAAGCATATGAACGAGCATACGAACATGGTATGTTAGCTCAGGAATATACTGATGCTGCTCAGATAATGACAAATGCAGGAGCTGCTTGGGTCAAGCATGGAGAACATGAAAAGTTTGAAGTTGATTGTCAAATTGCAGCTCAAGCATTCGTATCAGCAGCAGAAGAGAAGAAAAATCCCTACTTGCTTTTAGATGGAGCATTCTGTGCTATCACTGGTGGAGATCTCGAGTTATCGCGACAATTGATTGATGCAGTAATTCAAGTAACAAAGGGAGAGGTTACAGGGCTCATCGACCTCGCTTTAATGTTGACAGAATATCGATTTGGGGATGCCAATAAACTAATGGAAACTGTATTGGCAGGTGAGATTGAGAGAGAAGAACTAGTAAAACTACGACACTCATTTGATATGGTGCTGGCGGGATTTATTAGAACTTCAATAGAAT
>JBHLRT010000105.1:0-6202 GCA_048882305.1 Candidatus Thorarchaeota archaeon | reverse complement strand
GACCCATCGGAATCTCATAATTATTCGATACTGGGATGTGTCGAGCCAATCATCGAGGGAAAATCAGATCCAAGACAGAACATTGGATACGTAAATCTACCTAAGATTCTCGAAGTGACACTGAATAATGGCAAAGACCCTAAGTCTAAGATGATGGTTGGTCGAGAAACTGGGGATCCTCGAGAGTTCACATCATTCGAAGATCTGTGGTTGGCATATGAAGAACAGATTGATTACACAATTGAAATGCTTACAAGTGCGGACAGAGTAGCAGCACAGATTTTAGCTGAGCACACACCAACTCCATTCATATCATCACTTCTTCAAGGTTGTAATGAATCCGGAAGGACAATGCAAGAAGGTGGAGCTCATTATAATTCGGGAGGAATTATGGGAGTCGGAATTGCAATTGCAGCTGATTCACTTGAAGCCCTAAGAAAGCATGTCTTTGAAAACCATGAGATAGCAATGGATGAATTCCTTCGAATACTCGCAAATAATTTTGAAGGTCACGAAGAACTAAGGGTAAGGTTAGAAAACGATCCATCAAAGTATGGAAATGATATTGAGAGAGTAGATTTACTGGCAAGAGATACTGGAAGAGCCTTCTGTAACTCAGTTCAAAGTAGGAATACAACCAGAAATGGACCATATCATGGAGCACTGTTTTCTGTTTCTATGTACATCCCTCAAGGTGAAGTCCTAGGCGCAACACCTGATGGTCGAAAAGCTGGCTACATGATATCAGATGGCGTGTCACCAACACAGAACAAAGATGTCAATGGCCCAACAGCCGCAATGAAGTCAGTTGCCAGGCTTGACCACTCGCTCTGTTACAATGGCACGTTATACAACATGAAATTCACGCCTGATTTCTTTGCTACTGAATCAAGAAGAAAGAAATTCATCAGCATGGTTGACACATACTTTGCTATGGGCGGATTTCATGTGCAATTCAATGTAGTATCTCGAGAGACCCTCGAAGATGCGAAAATTAATCCTCTCCAACATAGAGATCTAATAGTTCGTGTTGCTGGATACAGTGCGTATTTCATTGAACTTGATCCATTTGTTCAGGATGAGGTTATTGCTCGGACTGAATTCGGGAATTCGAGTGTAAAGTGAATTCATGTCATGGAATCTTGTCTGTCGATTTGAATCAATCCAATAGCCTTATGATTTGGCTCTTACAATGTAACAATGTAATCACAGAGAGAGTGATTCAATGAGTTACGATGTCGTTACCTTTGGAGAAGTTATGCTTCGACTATCACCACCGGAGTTCAAAAGGTTCGAGCAAACCGAGAGCTTCAACGCTCATGCTGGTGGGGCGGAAATGAATGTTGCAGTCGCTTGCGCACGACTGGGATTGAATTCAGCTTATGTGACCAAGTTGGGAGACAATTCAATCGGACATTTCATCCGTAATAAAGCTCGAGAGCAAGGAGTGGACACATCTCACATCCTTTGGGATCCTGAAAATCGATGCGGAGTTTATTTTGTTGAGTTTGGAGCTGCACCCAGAACAAATCGAGTAATATATGATAGAAAAGAATCAGCAATAAGTAAGATAAAACCCGGAGAGGTGAATTGGAAGAAGATATTGAAAGGAACTAAACTGTTCCATACTAGTGGGATTACACCAGCACTGAGTTCAAGCTGTGCAAAAGCCACCCAAGAAGCTTTGAGTATAGCTAAGGAACAAGGTTCGAAAGTTTCCTATGATGTCAACTATAGAGGTAAATTGTGGACACCTAAAGCGGCTCAGAAATTCACGGAACCAATATCTGAGTTCATAGATATCTTGATCACCACTGAAGAAGATACTAGGGTAGTTTATGGAATTGAAGGGAAGGACTATGAGGATGTTGCATCTAAGCTGATTGATAAGTTTGGTTTTGAAGTGGTCGTGATAACCCTTAGAGAAACCCCCTCAGTTTGGTTGAACAAATGGTCGGTCTTCGCATACTCTGATGGTAAGGTCTACAATAGCCCAGTCTATGACATTGAGGTCGTTGATCGTTTAGGCGGAGGAGACTCTTGCAGTGCAGGATTCATCTACGGTTATCTTGAATTGAAAGACTTACAGAATGCTGTTGATTTTGGTTCTGCTTTCTCAGCATTGAAGCATTCTGTACCGGGAGATTTAGCATTTGTCTACAAAGATGAGGTTGAGAAGCTCATTAAAGGACGTGAGAGAGGACTTCGTATAGATAGGTGAGGTATAATGTGGACAAAGGAAAGAGCGATGAAACATATCTATGATACAGGACTTATTCCAATCATTCGTGTCCAGTCTGCAGACATTGCGTTGAAGGTAGCAGATGCATTTCTAGAAGGAGGCGTTTCCATTGTAGAGGTGACGATGAGTGTCCCAGGTGCAGTTGAGGTCGTGAAGCAACTTGTAGAAAGAATGGGAGAAAAGGTTCTGATAGGTGCAGGAACAGTCGTGGATGGGAATTTGGCAGAGGAAGTCATCGATGCTGGAAGTGAGTTCATTGTTAGTCCAAACTACTCACGTGAGTTGATTGAAACTGCAATCAAGCACGACAAACCAATCATTCCTGGAGCCCTTACGCCTACTGAAATCTATGAGGCTTACACAATGGGTGCCGATGCAGTGAAGGTTTTCCCCTGTGGCATGGTTGGCGGAGCAGATTATCTGAAAGCCATCAGAGGACCATTGCCAGATATACCTCTTGTTCCAACTGGAGGTGTAAACCTAAATACCGCAGGACCTATGTTCGAAGCTGGTGCGTATGCCCTTGGAGTTGGAGGAGCAATCACAGACAAAAAAGCAATCAAGGAAGGAAGATATGAAGTAATTACAGAGAACGTTAGAAAATTCCTTGATATTGCAAAAGTATACAGGAAATGAAACTTATCAATATACAAGAAACTATCCGTGTAGGAGGTATATCTGGATTGATTGAAGGATATGATAAAGAGAGATTAGAAAAAGCAATTCAAAAACATAAGTTTGGTGAACTAGAGAAATTCGCTCTTAACAATGTTGGAAACAAGAAGATTTTCAAATTACGAGAAG
The DNA here is from genome assembly GCA_048882305.1 of Candidatus Thorarchaeota archaeon. Taxonomy (GTDB): domain Archaea; phylum Asgardarchaeota; class Thorarchaeia; order Thorarchaeales; family Thorarchaeaceae; genus SMTZ1-45. The sequence goes on along the minus strand of JBHLRT010000105.1, from coordinate 3,156 downwards.
TGCTATCCGCATATGATCCAGTTCATCTGACAATGTATATGGTTGGCGTTTGTGGAAGAAGAATCAAAGTAAAACTAAACACATTCGACTTTCCTGATGGCGAGCACAGAGTTGGAATAGAATTCATTGAAGTTCTAAAATGGGATGAATAGAAAACTTGGAATTTCGAATGGGCCGAAAGGAAACAACTAAATCTAGCCTTTAATCTGCGGGGCTAGCATTGGAGTGCTAAGAGATGACTCAAGACTTACTCGAACTCATGCGAGAGCGACTCGCAATTGGACTTGAACGAGAGAACACAATCGAAGCCATCAATGGATGGGAACGTACAGCACAACTAACCTTGAAAGAAGGACCAGTTTTCCATTTCATAGTAAAAGACAACACCATCACTCTTCATGAAGGGCCACTTGAGGATGCAGACATGAAAATTCAGAGTGATGAAGACACTATTCGGAAGCTCTTTCTTGAAGAAATGAGCGCAGCAGCGGCTCTCTTTAAACGAAAGCTGAAGGTGAAAGGATCCACCAAAGACCTGATGAAATTGAAACATATTTTCTGAATCGAAGTAAAGAGTGATTGGCAATGGATGAGAAAATAATCAAGATGCTAGAAGAGATAGTAGGTGAAGAATATGTTTCTACAAGACCAGACGTATTATTGACTTATTCGCAGACAGCTTCTATGGCCGTAAAACCGGTGATACCTGATGCAGTTGTTCGTCCTGCAAACACAACTCAAGTTTCCCAGATACTAGCACTTGCGAACAAGCACAAGATACCAGTGACTCCTAGATCTGGAGGCTCAAGCCTACAAGGAGAAGCAATCCCGAAACCCGGAGGAATTGTCGTTGAAGTACTGAGGTTAGAAACCATTGAACTTTTCGAAGACCTTAGATCAGCGACTGTTGGAGCAGGCGTCACATATGGGGCATTGGATAAGTTCCTAGCAAAACATGAACTCTTCTTACCTATATATCCGGAGTCTTCTTTGATCTGCACTGTAGCAGGTAATGTTTCAGTGAATGGTGCTGGACCCGGTTCAAGTCTTTATGGTAGTACTGCGGAAATGGTTCTTGGGCTTGAAGTTGTCCTCCCCGATGGTACAATAATCCAAACTGGTTCTGAAGCTAATCCCAATGCTCCGGGTCCGTTCATACGCTATGCTTTTGGTCCTGATCTTACAGGTTTATTCATAGGATCTTGTGGAAGCTTCGGAATAATCACAAAGGTGTCTGTGAAGACATACAAGAGAGTAAAGTACTTCGATTACAATATGTATGGTTTTGAAGAGGTCGAACAGGCAGAACAATTTCTCGTCGAAATAAAGCAGAACGAGATCAACTGTCTCTTCAACTCTTATTATTCTGGTGAGGTCCTTGACCTGTTCATGGACATGCTTTCTGATGAGCTTGGATTTCCACCTTTTGAGCACGCACCTCGGTCGATAACGATGACGATAGGAGGTATACGTGAAGACATAGTGAAGAGTGACGCAAAACTCGCCAGAGAAATCTGTGAGAAACTCGGAGGTCGGGTGTTGAACGTCCGAGAAATGCCAGAGCAGGAATGGCAGGGGCGTCTGTGGAACTTTGCACGTGCGTCATACGCTCACGGATGGCATTGGCGGACGCTCTATCATCATCAGACACCGAAAAACTCCCACAGGTCAGTAGAGATCATCGAGGATATAATGGAGAAGTACAAGTTCCTGGGTCACACAGCGGGGTTCCAAACAGGTCACAGTTCAATGAACATGTATCCACATCTTTTCTTTGACCCACAAGACAAGGAAGAGGAACAAAAGATAGTAAAGGCACACGGAGAGATTGCTAAGAAACTCTTCAAATCCGGCGCAGTTCCATTCAAACTTGCTGAGTTTTGGAAAGATGCCATTGAAGACATGGACAGTTACATGATGTTCCTGAAGCTAATCAAGAACACAATTGATCCAAACAATATAATGAATCCCGGAGTTCTCGGAGGTGTCTAGTGGATGGCAGAGATTGATATTGAAGAATTGATCGAGAACTTGGTACAGTGCCGCAGGTGTGGGCTCTGTAGAAATGCAGTCTATGAAGACAGAGGATTCAATGGGATATGCCCAGTTTGGAGAAACACCTCTGGGTTTGAAACTAGCTTCATGCGTGGTCGAATTCAGATTGCGCTAGCACTACTTGATGGTACACTAGAGAAGACACCTGAGAATGCTGAAGCGCTTTTCACCTGTACGCTCTGTGGCAGCTGTACAGAAATCTGTGCTTCAGAGTTCGATCCTTCAGAATGCCTCGAGCAAGTAAGAGCAGTGCTGAGTGACATACCAAATGATGTTCGTGATAAGATAGCTAAGAAAATCATGGAATACGACAATCCCTATGAAGAGAGTAAAGAGATCAAACGAAACTGGGTCAAGGAAGTTGGCTTCGAAGTTCCATCCAGTGGAGAGGTTCTATACTACACAGGTTGCACTGCTGGTATTAGACTGCCTAAAACTGCTGTATCAGCAGCAAGAGTACTCAAAGCTGCAGGTATTGAATTTGCAGTCCTCGAAAATGAACCCTGCTGCGGTAGCGTGATGCTTCGTACAGGAAAAACAGAGGATGCGGAAGAGAATGCTGAGAAATTAGGAGAGGTTATCAGGAACTCCGGTGCGAAGATAATCGTCGTGACCTGTGCTGGTTGTTTGAAAACCTTAAGGGAGGATTTTCCAAAGCTTGGCATTGAGCTGCCAGATGTCCTGCATCTCACAGAGTTACTTCAGGAAACTATCCAGAAGAAGAAGCTAAAACTGAAGACTCTGGACAAAGCAATCAAGATCACCTATCACGATCCATGTCACCTCTCGAGAGCAGCTGGTGTCTATGACGAACCTAGAGAGATAATCAAAGCAATCCCCGGTGTTGAACTCATCGAGATGGAAACGAACAGAGAAGCAGCAATGTGCTGCGGAGCTGGTGGAGGTGTCCGTTCCTACGACGCAGAGTTATCAAAGAAGATGGCTGCTGACCGAGTGAAGAGCGCTCTGGAGATTAATGCAGAGATGATTGTGACTGCTTGCCCATTCTGCGAAACAAATCTCAATGCAGGTGCTAAGCTTATTGATAGCTCGATTCGAGTTATCGATGTCGTCGACTTGCTTGCTGAGAGTTTGAAATAG
>JBHLRT010000104.1:0-6205 GCA_048882305.1 Candidatus Thorarchaeota archaeon | reverse complement strand
AGAAACGTTCAACTCAATAGCATCTACTCCAGTTTGAGACATACTTTCCGCAAGCGCAGTCCACCCATCAGGCTCAGGGCCACTCATCATACTTGCTATGAAAATGAAGTCTTCAGGTGCCTCTTTCTTAATTTTAGGAATCCAATCTTCCGTCCAGGTTTTCAGTGATTTTCGAGACAAGAGTTCGATATTATTCATCCCAATTGGTTTTCCATCTTTACGGAGAACACCTAACCGAGTTCGAGGATCAACAGTTGGTTCTTCAGTGACGGTCTTCATCACTGCCCCACCCCATCCAAGTCTTGCCGCTCGGAGAATATGGTGTGGATCCATTGTGGGAGGCGCTGAAGATAATAAGAATGGATTCTTGAAGGTGAGGCCGACGAACTCGACTTCTAATGGGTTTGCAGACATGATTATATTCATCCTATAGCTTTTTGGTAATATCACCTTCGTCCCTAAAGCCTTTAGGGACGTATTTCTTTGGTGAGTTCCGCGATTTCAACATTGGTGATTTCGGTGAATGATGAATTAGTTCCAAAGGATCTATCAAGAAAATACTCTCGAGAAGAGATTCTCGAGATTGAAAAGAAATACCTAGCACCAGCAGTCGGTCATTATTATGAGAATCCTGTTTTGTTCGTTGATGGCACAGGCGCTACTCTGAAAGATTCGACAGGGAAGGAGTATATCGATCTCTTTGCTGGTATTTGTACGACAATAACAGGTTACAATCATCCAAAATATGTTTCAACCATACAGTGGCAGGCTGAGCGGCTAGTGTATACTAGCTCCCTCTATTCCACAATACCATATGCAGTTCTAGTTCAGAAACTTGCCAATATTGCACCTAAAGGACTGACTCGTTCATATATCGTAAACAGTGGATCCGAGGCAAATGAGGCTGCTCTAACAATGGCAAGAAAATATGCTGGAAATCCATACATAGTTGCCTGCCAACGGGCTTATCATGGTCGTACAACACTTGCTCGCGAGCTCTCCACTGCAGGTTGGAGAACTCTTCATGAAGCTCATCCTCCAGGAGTACGATTCACGCCTTATGGCTACTGTTACCGTTGTCCCTTTGGAAAGGAACATCCCGGCTGTGATATGGAATGTGCACACTATCTCAGAGAAGTGATACGAACTCAGACCAATAATTCAATAGCTGCGTTCATCGCTGAACCGATTCAAGGGGTGGGTGGTATTGTTCAACCGCCTGCAGAGTATTTCAAGATTGTATCTGAGATTGTCAAAGAGTATAATGGGATCTATATCTCAGATGAGGTTCAAACGGGTTTTGGCCGTACTGGTGGAAAATGGTGGGGCATAGAGCACACCGGAGTGAATCCTGATATCATAACCATGGCAAAGGGATTTGGTAGTGGAATTCCTATTGGCGGATTCATTTCTAAGCCGGAATATACTGAGAACTATAAATTGACAGATGCATTTGCAACATTTGGAGGAAATCCTCTCTCTTGTGCGGCAGCTGTAGCAGTAATCGAGATAATTGAAGAAGGGAATTACCTTGAGAAAGCATCAAAGCTAGGTGCTTATTTCAGGAAGAATTTGGATGAACTGAAGGAGAACCATAAGATAGTAGGTGAGGTTCGTGGTCAGGGGCTGATGATTGGTGTAGAATTAGTTCGCAACCAGTCTACAAAAGAACCTGCGACTCAAGAAATACTCAAAGTCATGGAGATTTGCCGAGAAAAGGGTCTGCTCATTGGAAAAGGCGGACTTGATAATAATGTGATTAGAATTCAACCTCCAATTGAACTCACTGAGGAGCAAGTTGATCACGCATGTGCAATACTTGATGAATCCTTTTCAAATGTAGAAAAGGGTCTATGAATTCTTCATCACTGTTTTGTGAGATCGCCGTAGCTGTCAGGCCGGCGGTCTCTGTAGAACTGCCAAGTATTTCGGACTTCCCTAATCATATCAAGGTCAATGTCTCCTACGATTAGTTCCTCTTTGTCACGAGAGCCCTTGACTACCATCTGACCTCGAGGATCAGCAATGTAGGAGGTTCCATAGAAAACACCAGTCTTCCAAGGTTCCTCTCCTACTCTGTTTATTGCCGCGATGAAGTACCCATTGGCGACAGCATGTGCAGGTTGCTCGATGGACCAGAGGTGTTCGGAGAGACCTGCAACAGTGGCTGAAGGATTGAATACAATCTCTGCACCGTTGAGTCCAAGAGCTCGAGCACCTTCTGGAAAGTGTCTGTCATAGCAAATGTATACACCAATTTTGGCAACAGATGTATCAAAGACGGGATAACCCAAGTTTCCAGGTCTAAAATAGAATTTCTCCCAAAAGCCTGGGTCTAGATGTGGAATGTGCATCTTTCTGAACTTGCCTAATAGTGTTCCATCAGAGTCTATCACGACTGCAGTATTGTAATAGACTCCTATCGCCTCTTCCTCATACATTGGAGCAATCAAGACTACCTTGTTATCCTTTGCCAGTTTTTGCATCCTTTCAGTAAGAGGTCCTGGAATAGGTTCTGCATATTTGTACCATTTCGTTTTCTGTTCAGCACAAAAATATGGGCCATAGAACAACTCCTGGAAACATAATATCTGCACCTTTTGCTGTTTAGCAATTGTAGCAAAGCCTTCATGCTTTCGAATCATTTTCTCAATGTTTTCCTCGATGGATGCATCGTCTGAAACATCGCCTTCCCAAGTTGCCTGTACCAAACCTATCCGGACATTTCTCAAAGTAATATCTCCAATGACTTGAGGATTTTAACTGTGATTCTCTCATCTAATAGACGTTTCCCAAAGCGATTTATGCCTAGTATTACCCTAGTCCATGGAGGACTTACTATGTCCGAATTTGATCTCATTGTCAAGACTGGTAATGTTGTGACTGCTGCTGATACCTACAAGGCCGATGTTGGAATAAAAGATGGTAAGATTGCAACCATTGGTTCTGAACTCACTCCAGGCACTGTAACAAAAGTGATTGATGCTAAAGGGAAGTATGTATTCCCTGGAGGTATTGATGTTCACGTTCACTTTCAACTTCCTTTCTCTGGAACCGTATCTGCTGATGATTTTGAAAATGGTACAAAAGCTGCAGCTTGCGGTGGTGTTACGACGATTCTGGACTTTGCAATTCAGACCAAAGGTCATCCAATTATGGAAGCAATAGAAGCACGAAGAGCTGAGGCGGACCCGAAGGTTTGCATTGACTATAGTCTTCATGCGGCAATAACAGACTGGAACTCCCAAACCCAGTCTGAGATTAAGAAAGTCATTGACTATGGAATTCCTACATTCAAGATGTTCATGATATACAAGAATGAGGGATGGATGGCAGATGATGGTATGCTCTTTAGTGCTCTAGAGGAAACTGCAAAGCTCGGAGGTCACATCGGTGTGCATGCAGAAAGTGTGGATGTTCTTGATATGCTGATTGAAAGATATGCACAAGAGAAGGAAAAGTGGGGAGCATATGGTCACACATTATCGAGACCCTGCTACACTGAAGAGGAAGCAATTGTCAGGGCGATAAAGTGGGCAGAAGTAACTGGTGGACAGCTCTACATTGTCCATATGTCAACAGGCGAAGGTGCAGATGCAGTTCATGCTGCTAGAAAGAAAGGTGTGAAGGTCTACGCTGAAACTTGTCCTCAATACCTACTTCTTGATGATGAGGTTTTCAAGCGTGAAAATGGACATCTCTATGCAACTTGTCCACAGATCAAAAAACCACATGACAGTGAACGATTATGGACCGGTTTGGCAAATGGGGATGTGCAGGTTGTTGCAACTGACACCTGCACCTTTGATACAAAACAGAAAGCAGCTTGGAATGGTGATTTTAGGAAGATTCCATTTGGAATGCCTGGTGTTGAAACCATGGTCCCTCTAATGTATACAGAGGGTGTTGGAAAACGCGGGTTCACTGTAAATCATCTAGTTTCTCTTGTTAGTACTAATCCCGCAAAGCTCTTTGGAATGTATCCTGAAAAAGGGACAATCGCTATCGGTAGCGATGCTGATCTCGTTGTCTTTGATCCCCACAAGAAGGTGACAATTAAAGCTGAGAATCTTCAAACGAACTGTGACTGGAATCCTTTCGAAGGATGGAAACTTGAGGGATATCCCTCTACAACCATTTCGAGAGGTAAAGTTGTAGCAGAGGATGGAAAATTCGTTGGCGAGGTAGGTCATGGACGCTTTTTGAAGAGAAAACCCTATGGGAAATTATAGGTTGTTATCTCGTCAACCTCATAAGTCATTAGAGATAGACAAGTGCTATGCGATTTCCTAACAGTCGTGCATACCATGTTATCTATGATGACTCATTGAGCGATGCAGTAAGGTATGCTTCTACGAACAATTGGACAAGTGTAGTACCAGACATTGGTGTTCCAGCATTCTCGCCTGAACATATATCATCTGAAGAACGAAGCCAGCTCAGGTCACTATCGCGTAGCCTCTCAATAGGTTGGGGTTTCCATGCAGCAGGTGATAATGTTAGTCTATTTTCGTCTTATCCCCCAATACGAGTAGGGATAATGCAATACTTCAAACAGACAATCAATCTAGCTCGAGAAATCAGTATAGGCCCAACCAACGTTGTGATTCATGCAGGCGCTCCTCCAAATTTCAAGAAAGCACGAAACCAATCTGGCAATTTCAGCGAGATCTATCGAGAAACGTATGCTCAGATTTTTCGTGAGAATTTGACAGAGCTTGTAGAGCATGCTGCTCCTCACGTCAAGATTGCGATAGAAAACACTGGCTGGACTCCTTTAATTCGTGATGTTGTAAGACAGCTTCTGCCTACCGGATTAAGAATTTGTTTGGACATTCCCAAACTATATGGTCCAGGATTCAAACTCATAGAAGAGGACTGGAACTTCATCCAAGAACACAGAGGATTCATCGAAGTTGTTCACATTCACGATATAGATCCCAAACTTGGTTCACATCAGGTGGTTGGAGAAGGTGTTATCGACTTTGAAAGATATCTTCGTTTTCTGAATCAGCTCTCCAAAAAACCACAATATGTCTTTGAAGTGCGTCCACGAGAAGCAGCTAATGAGAGTCTAACCAACATAGGTCGTCTGCTGGAGATACTAAAGATTGATCTCTAGTAATGGTCCGTAATTCCCCATCTGTTAACCCCTATAGCTCAGGAAGACCCAAACCGCCTTGGAATAAAATGAATAAAATTAGGGCTATGATAAACAGGACTATTCCTATAACGAATGCTAGTAATTGTTTCATATTCATCGGTATCACTTACCTTTCTGTCTTAGGACTAATTCATCTCTAATATTTCGAAATGCCTCTAGTGTATCTTGATTGAAGATCTTCCTTTTAATCCCGCGTCCACTTGACAATTCAATTGGAAATGGCGCTTTACCAAATCCTCGGAGTTCTCGAAGGATGAAGTCGCGTAGTTCTTCATGGAATCTCACTCCTTCGATGTTTTCCTGTGCTGTACCACCTCTCATCAGTTTTTGAAGAATTATCGCAATTATACCTCCACCCTGTGCAGCTGATGGCTTTGCTGCAGTTTCGATTTGAATGGTTCCAATTCCAAAGAGTCTGTCAAACACACCTCTTCTTGTACGCAAGTTGGTTACAGTACGAAACGGGACATGTCTCTGTGTGATTTGGATGATGCCTTTTCTCACATAGATTTCAGGACTCACATCGCCTTCCCAGCTAGCCAATGAATAATCAATATGTTTGACATAGATAAATGTGTAAATCATCCAAAGCGCAAAAACAGAAGATGCGATTATCCAGTATGTCTGAGTTAGCGCAATCCAATCAATTAGAATAAAGACTTCTGAAAATTCGATCCACTCTGTCATGAAAGTAGCAAATTCTAGGTTACTCATGAGGGTCTTGAATCCCCAGAGTGCGACCCAGACGATTATCAGAACGATGAACACTCTCAACCACTTCTTGTAGAGAAAGGCATTATCTGGATGGAACACCCTTCCACTTACAACCCGCTCTATAGGTGGTTTAATGATTCGTTCATCATCCTGAGTCATCTAGAATATTCCTCACTCTCTGTCTTTTCTCAGTAGTTCACGAATCTCTCGAAGGACTATCAAAATTTCTTCTTCAATACTTCCCGATTCGATAGTTATTTCCTCATCCTCTTCCGGATGGACAATTTCAGTACCAGTGACATATGGATCTTTGAACTTTCTGAGTTC